>JBGSIY010000118.1:0-4339 GCA_041742275.1 Pirellulaceae bacterium
TGGAGATCAAAAACTCCATGCCGGGATTGTGTCCTACCAACATGACTGTATTCATGTTGGGATCAAAATTTCGAATGAAGCGGACAATGGTTTCGGAAGTAGCGAGGTAGAGAAGTTCGTCATGAACAATGGTAGGCAAGGCTGGCCAAGCTTGCGACATCATCTCAATAGTTTGAATTACACGTTTGGCCGTGGAACCGATTATCAAATCGGGGGTCCAGCTTTTTTCTTGAATGAATTCCCCCCATTGGGACGCCACGCGAAACCCACGTTCGTTTAGGGGACGCTCGTGGTCATTCAAATCTGCTTGATTCCAAGATGATTTTGCGTGACGCATGAGTAGGATTGTCTTCATGGTAATGGTGCCGTTGGAGTAAATTTGAGGGTTTTGAACCTTTTACCTATTAAAAATTTACCAGACAGTCGTCAAAATGAAACTCGGTAACTTCAATATTTCAACCCATTCTGAACAACTAAATGGATCCTGAACGCGCTCGAATTATGGCGGATCTGAATGGAGTCATCATCGGTGACATTTATTGCGATGATTTGACGCTGCAAATGTACGCTTCCGATGCCAGTATCCATGAAACCGTGCCCCTTGCGGTCATCAGCCCGGCGACGACTCGCGACGTTGTTCATGTGGTGAATTATGCCAGAGAAAACCAAATCCCTGTGCATCCTCGAGGTAGCGGATCCAATACGATAGGCGGCTGCCTGGGCAAAGGGATCGTGCTGGATTTTTCAGAAAACATGCGACGACTTGTCTCCATCGATCGCGAGGCGGTCACGGTGCAGCCCGGAGCGATTCTGGCGAACATCAATCGCGAGTTGAAATCGCATGGAAGAATGATCAGCCCCGACCCGGCGACGAGGAGTATTGCCACGATCGGCGGGATGTTGGCCATGAATTTAACTGGCAGTCATTGGATCAAAAGCGGCGCGCCGCGAGACAAGGTCTTGGGTTTGCAAGTCGTGCTGGCCTCCGGCGAAATCGTCAACATCGATTCACGGTTGAATCAAACACGAGTAGAAGAAGTGACCGACGTGTTGCAACGCCTGCAAATTCGAACTCGTGGCGTTCTGGCCACACGAGCGGATGACCTAAAGCAATCGCGTCCCAAAACCGAACTCAATCAAGCGGGTTATCACTTGTGGGATTTGGAGCATAACGGTGAGATCGACCTGAGCCGATTGTTGGTGGGTTCTGAAGGGACATTAGGGATCATCACCAAAGCGACGATTGCTACGGACCCCATTCATCGGCATCGCGGAGTTGCCCTGTTATTCTTTGATCGATTGGACACGGCAGCGAAAGCGGGTGTGGAGATTACCGGCATGGGCATTTCTGCCTGCGATCTGTTGGACCGTCGTATACTTTCTTTGGCGCGTGAATCGAACGAGCGATATGCGAAATTGATACCGGCGGAAGCAGAAGCCATGTTGTTAGTCGAGTTTCAGGCTGACGAAGATAGTACATTGCGCGAGCGTCTGGACTATTTGAGCAATCGAATGCTCCGCCGCCGCCGATTGGCATTTGACATTCGAATTGCCACGCGACCTGACGAGCGTAACTTTTATTGGAAATTGGTCCGGCGGGTCACGCCGACATTGTTTCGATTGCGTGGGAACCGCAGGGCCGTAGCGTTTACGGAAGATTTTGCGGTGCGCCCCGAGAAAATCTCTGAGTTTCTGGCAGGCGTCTATCAGATTCTTAACCGTCATGAAATCACGGCTTCCATTTTTTCGCATATTCCTCAAGGCGTGGTTCAAGTTCATCCTTTTATCAACTTAAGTTCGCCCGAACATTTAGATCTCCTGCCGCGACTGGCCGATGAGCTCTTCGACAAAGTGTTGGAGTTCGACGGAACGATCAGCGGCATGTTTGGGGACGGCCTCAGTCGAACGGGTTGGTTAAGGAAACAGTACAAACACGCCTATTCGGCCTTTGTTGAAATCAAAAATATTTTTGACCCCACCCATCTGTTGAATCCGGGCAAGATCATTGATCAATCAGGGGCGGGTTTGACCGACCAATTGCGCAAGGTCACTTTGTCCCAGGACCTGCAGGTAGATGCTGCGAGCAGTGGGGATGGGGATCGCAAGTCCCTGCCAATTTTGCAACCTCAATTAAATTGGACGCTTCCGGAAATCACTTTGGCATCGCGGAATTGCAATGGATGTGGGCGGTGTCGGACGACAGGGGAAGATCAGCGAATGTGTCCGATGTTTCGGGTGGGGCCGCGCGAGAATGCATCGCCACGAGCCAAAGCCAATTTGATGCGAGCCATCATGACTGGCCAATTGCCCGCGGAAGAATGGTTAAAAGATGAGTTCAAGGAAGTAGCGGATTTATGTGTGAACTGCCACCAATGCCGTATGGAGTGCCCGGCGGGAGTCGATATTCCAAAATTGATGGTCGAGGCCAAGGCTCAGTATGTGGCGGTGAACGGGTTGGGACTCAATGACTGGATGTTGTCCCGTTTAGATGTTTTGTACTCGTGGGCAGGGCGTCTTCCCAGACTCACAAACTACTTGATTCAAAACCGCATGGCTCGCTGGTTGCTGGACCGAATGTTGGGGATTGCCCAAGGTCGAAAGTTACCTCGTTTTTCGCCAACTAGTTTCTTAAACTGGGCCAATCGCAAGGGGTTTAGCCGATCTTCCAAACAACGTGGCAACAAGGTCGTGTTCTTTGTCGACGCCTATGTCAATTGGAATGACCTGGAATTGGGCCAAGCGTTGGTCAAGGTCATGGAGCACAACAATATTGATGTGGTTGTTCCGCCGGGACAGACCGTATCAGGAATGTCGCTGATCTCGGATGGCGTATTACAGCGGGCAAAAAAGCTGGCTGCGAAGAACGTGGAATTGCTCGCTGAGTACGTACGGCAAGGATTTAAGATTATCACGATGGAACCTTCGGCCGCATTGGCATTGAAGCATGAATATTTGAACTTGCTGGACGATCCGGACGCGGAGTTGGTGTCCCAAAATACGTTCGATGCTTGCGATTTTTTGTGGGAGCTGCATCGCAACAACGGTTTAGAACTCGATTTTAAGCCCTTGAACGTGGTGGTAGGCTACCATCAACCTTGCCACCAACGGGCGTTGCAAATCGGAACTCCGGGCGTGGAGATTTTACGTTTGATTCCCGGTGTCAAAGTGGAATTGCTGGAAAAGGGATGTTCTGGAATGGCGGGAACCTGGGGATTGAAACGAAAAAATTACCTGCGAAGCCTAAGAATGGGATTTCCGCTAATTCATGCCTTGCGAGATCCGGAAATTATTGTCGGGACAACCGAGTGCACAACGTGTAAAATCCAGATGGAGCAAGGTGCCAGTAAAATCACAGTTCATCCGATCAAAATTTTGGCCTTGGCCTATGGATTGATGCCCCAATTGGAAGGTTTGTTTTCTCGACGGGTAGAGGAGTTGATTGTTTCATGATTGTAAAAGTAATGATGTTTGCGCGAGCCAAGGAAGTCGTTGGGGAGCCCGTGATTGAATTGGTGTTGGCCGATGAAGCGAATGTGGGTGAATTGAAGCAGACTTTGGTGGAACACTATCCAGGGTTGTTGGATGTGCTGGACATGGCGATGATCTCAGTCGATCGAGAATATTCGAATGATGATCGCGCCTTGTATCATGGTGCCGAGGTGGGCATTATTCCGCCCGTCAGTGGAGGCTAGGTGGAAGATGCCTCGAATTGTAAATCACGAAATTGACTATCAAGCTGTTTTGGAGGCAGTGCGGACGCCCGATTGCGGAGCCGGTTTGCTCTTCGTCGGCACCACGCGTCAGTTTACTCAGGGGCGTGAAACGGAGCGGTTAGAATATCAGGCCTATGAGGAGATGGCCGAGCAGGAATTGGCGATGTTGGAGCAAGAGGCAATCGAGGAATTTGGGTTGGTTCGTTGCTATCTGGTTCATCGAGTCGGCGAGGTGCCTCTGGGAGAGATCAGTGTTGCTGTGGCAGTGGGTTCACGCCATCGACGCGAAGCGTTTCGAGCCTCGGAGTGGATTATGAATCAACTGAAAAAACGTATTCCCATTTGGAAAAAAGAAATCTGGACCGATGGTCAAGCGGCTTGGATTCATCCGGGGTTGGCTGAAGTTGACCCAAGTTGTCGCGATATGGGATTGAGCATTTCGGAAGACAATGCATCAACTAATGAAACAAAACATGATGATTGAGCAGGATCAGCCGAAGTTAGTCGATGCATTTGGCAGGTTGCATGAGAGTTTGCGGATCAGTGTCACCGATCGATGCAATATTCGCTGTTTTTATTGTATGCCGTTGGAGAACGTCAATTTTCTGCCCCGCAGCGAAGTCTTA
>JBGSIY010000119.1:0-3439 GCA_041742275.1 Pirellulaceae bacterium
CAGTGACCATGCCCTATATCATCACTCCCTCCAAATCTCGCGACGAAGTGATCGTAGGAGAAGGCGACTATCGATATCGCGTCTTGCATGATTGCGTTCAATTGCCCAGCGAATTTAAATGGCAAACGACCCACAATGTTGCCGTTGACTCCTCCAGGCATTTGTACGTTATTCACGAGGGTCGTGGTGAACTCAAAGATCACCCTGCCATTTTCGTCTTTGATGAAACCGGCAAGTATGTGCGTTCGTTTGGTTCTCAATATCAGGGAGGGGGGCATGGTCTGGAAGTCCGACGCGAGGGAAGCGAAGAATTTTTATATGTAACGGCATATCAAAATCTCAAACGATTCGCCAAACTGCGGTTGAATGGAGAGATTGTCTGGGAACAACGCGCCCCGATGGAGAGTCAGCGATACGCTGAGGGCGAGGACTCGTCCACCACCGCCACGTGGGGCCGAGATCGTTTCTTGCCAACCAATATTTCGTTTGCCGATGACGGCGGTTTTTTTCTTGCCGACGGTTACGGTGCCTGGTGCGTCCACCGCTATGATGCGGCCGGCAAGTATCAATCGACGTTTGGCGAGGCCGGTAGCGAGGCCAAGCAATTCAATACACCCCACGGCATTTGGACCGACAAGCGTCCGGGGCGAGAACCGAGTCTGGTTATTGCCGATCGGGCCAACAACCGATTGCAATGGACCACGTTGGCAGGCAAACATTTACAAACCATGGATGGTTTTCTATTGCCCGCAAACCTTGATTCGTTTGAGGAACTGTTATTGGTCCCGGAACTGCAATCCCGAATCACCCTGCTCGATGGTCAGAACAACGTTGTCGCCCGTTTGGGGGATGATGCCGATTGGCGAGCCAAAGTCCTCGATGGAAACAATCAAGTCCGCGCAAAACCGGAGAGCTGGCAGGCAGGTAAATTTATTCATCCCCATGACGCTTGCTTTGATCATGACGGAAATATTTTTGTCGCCGAATGGGTGGCAACCGGTCGCATTTCTAAACTCATTCGATTGAGTTAGTTTGATTTGCGATTGAATGAACAACACGGACTGGAGATGCAGGTATCAATCCAACCTTCGTCTCCATTTTTTTGAACTCGCGTTCTCGATGTGGTTTCGGATCGACGAAGGGCCCGCGCCTGATTCCGTATCGTTTAATAGTTGATTTGGACCTGAAATCGCAAGAAGTCTCCGTTGAATTGCTCATAAGATACGCCGGATGACCGAGCGCTCAAATTCGTTCGATCCGTGATCAAATACTCACAAACTAATTCGAGTTCTTTTCTCATTTGCCATTCGACCCCGAAGTTCCATTCGTTGATTGAACTGGACGGAGCATTAACAGCATTTTTGTAGCCACCTTCGTAATGTTGCCAACGAATGAATGGCCACAATTCTCCGTGACATGCAGTAATATGTCGATAGTTCATCATTAAATAGCCGCCATGCAAATTTCCTCTTTCAATGGCCGTTTGGGCATCATTGAGTTCGGGCCCGCGGCCGATCGTATATTCCGCTTGGAATCCTAAGGGCTGCGGATAATAAATGAACGTCCACCCCAGGCGTTGATCGAGCAGGCCGTTTTCACCTTGGGGCGTACTGCGGGTGCCTATCGGAATTGTCGCGGGACCGATGCCCAGGGGGGCGATGGGGGCACCAGAGACCACATAGCGCCCGGTATAACCTTGGATGCCCATTTCCACAATTTGGCCGTTACTTAGCGTTTTGGGAATCGTTAATCGCGAAACTAAATGCATTTCATCATTCAATTCACGCAACGATCCGCCTTGGCCATCATAGGCACCGAATCCGAAGACCCCGTAGTTGCCCGACCCCTTTAAGCCTTCATCTGAAATAAAACTGAATGTGTCTTGGGCCCATTTCGGGGTCCAATAATAAAAGGCCCCCAAATCACGCTCGTTTTTCGTGCCACTGTTAAAGGCATCGTTACGGTCGAGATACAATCGATTTGAACTCGACTGAAGATTTTCCCAACCGTAAGGTATCTTAGATTGTCCTAATCGGATTCGGTGTACTTTGGTTTTATCGAAATGGATGTCGCCATACCAGTCACGAAGTTGCGTGAAATTATTTGAAACCGTCTGGGCATCTGGGGTGGCTGCAAAATCAGGTTGGAAATAGAGCGAAAGGTGATCGGAAACGTCGCCAGAAAAAACAATACGTGCTCGCCGAATAAACAACTCTTGATCATTACTGATCGAACTATCGCCGGCGTGGTTGGCACTGGCCGATCCCGGTTCGCTGTCGGTCAAGTAGTTATAACGGAACTGCGTGTAACCCCGAATGTTGAACTTTTCGTACCATCCTTTTTTCTTCTCTTCTGGTTTTTCTTGAGCTTTCTCATCACTTTTGTCCTTGGCATCGGCCGCCGCACTTTTATCAGCGGCGGCGTCGGCTGCTTTTTCGATGGCAGCATCCAGATTGTCGGTCAAATTGAATTGATTGTTTTTGTCCTCGACTTGACCGAGTACTTTTGGGGAAAACTCCAATTCCATTTGGGTTTTAAGTAAACGGTTTTCTTGTTCCACGCGCTGAATCGACGACTCAGCCCGCTGCAATCTCAGCAGCAGTTGATTGAAGTCCTCCGTAGTCGTGTCTTGTGCTACGACGGCATTTGGGACAGTTGCCAACACCAGCAAAAGCAGAAAGCCCGCGGCTGCATGACAAATTGGCTGAACAACTAAATTGAACTCTGTCTTCATCGACGATCCTTGGAAAAGCCGGCATCGCTGGAATTTTGGACGGAAGTGTGCCCATTGAAGCACTTTTCGTTTTGTTCACGATTTTTCGCAAAGTCCAGAACCCTACTCAAAATAAGATCGAGGAATGGTTGTGAGAATTTTATTAAGATTGCGTGATTCTAACGATTTTGTCGAAAACTTAATTTATGAGGGTCAGGAAAACTCTAACGCCAGCAAACTGCTAGCACGCAATTTCCTTGAAGGGGCCCCGGTTCGAGAAAACACGAACAAGTTGGGAACAGATGCTTGGCGGGTATTGCGATTCGCAGTGGTGGTCTAGCCTAGACTGGCCGCTAAAATCGGACTGCTGCTTTCTGCGTGCGATTACTTCGTGCGATCAAAACAAGGGATACATGAAAGCCATCACGGCGACCCTTGTTATCAGAGCGGTTGCTATTAACGCGAAGCAACGATTTCCAATCCCCGTCCCCTGAGGAGGTCGATTCACTTCCCATTACGCTAGTGGTCTAAGGCTAAAATTGAAAATAACGCCATCATAAATAGCGTGAATGAAAACCGATACATAACACTATCCATCGGTTCGAATCGATTCAACAGCGATCAACGGAGTCGAATTATGCACAGGCGTCTACTACAGGATTCCTTTTTGGTCGCGACATTGGGAATGTTTTTCTGTATCGCGTCGAACCCGGTCTATGCACAACC
>JBGSIY010000120.1:0-5724 GCA_041742275.1 Pirellulaceae bacterium
AAGACTTTTGGGTTGTGCAAAGTTTTGTGTTTTTGTCGCCAGAATGATTGACAAGCCCTCAGGGGGCATCCAATATAGTGCGATGAAAAGGTGATGATTAAGGTTCGAATTTGTCATCGCATTGCATCGTTCAGCCTTTCAAAAAAAAGCTCAAGTGTTCTGAAAACATTTCGCTATAAAATTCCGCTACAATGTTTGTTGTGGGCGGACAAAAAATTAAACCCTGAAATTAAACCCTGGGTCGCCAGATGCTAAACCAATGGTTTCAAAGGAATCTAGCACGATTCCTCACGTGTATAGCCATCGCAGGAATAGGGGGCTCCTTATGTATGGGCCCTGCATATTGTCAGACAAATGATTCGGCCCCGGCGAAGGAGTCGACTCCCGAGAGCCCAACGCTGGCGCTTGTCGGTGGTACGGTTCATACTGCGGACTCAAGCGGTATCTTAAAAAATGGTGTGGTGCTCATTAGCGACGGAAAAATTTCCGCCGTAGGAGAGGGCCTGGATGTTCCCGCAGGCGCAAGAGTTATTGATTGTGCTGGCCTAACCATCACGCCCGGTCTGATCGATGCCCGCAGTCGCCTGTGGGCTGATCCAGGTTCGATCAATCAATCGGGAGGAGACGGTTCTCTTGATGCCTTCGACGCTCTCAATCCCTACAGCGAAGATTGGATTGATGTGGTTCGTGGTGGTGTGACAACGGTTTATCTTCAACCGGGTAATGCTGATGTTTGCGCGGGTGTCGGCGTTGTCGTGTCGGCGGCGCCGCACGATGATGAGATCATGGTGCTCGCACGCGACGCTGGTTTGCAGACGGCTCTGGGTGTGGGTAACGATCTCTCGGGTCGCGGGCGGTCACGTCAGTTCGACAAGTTGAAAAAGGTGTTCGCCGATACGAAAAAGTATCAAGACGATTGGAAAAAATACAACGACTATCAAGCGAAATTGAAGGCCAAAGAAGACGCAGCGAAAAAGGCTGATGACGCCAAAAAAGCTGACGGCGAAGCCAACGATGGAGGCAAAGAGGGAGACAAAAAAGACGAATCGGCATCCAAAACCGAGGATGAAGCCGATGGCAAAAAGACGCCTCCGACGCCACCTAACACACCCGATTCACCTCGACGCGGCAGTGGTCGCCGCGGTGGAAGACCCGGAACAGATAGTCCGGGAAGACCCGCTGAAAGCACAGAACCCGGCTCCAGGCCCGCCGCTGATGACAAAGAAAAGGACGCGTCTAAGGGTGAGAAGGAGGCTGACAAGGGCGATTCTAAGACAGACGATGCCAAGGCTGATGAAAAGCCCCCTGTGAAACCGAAATGGGATGCCACGAAAGAACGTTTAACCAAAGCTTTGACGGGTGAGTTGTCGGTACGAATTGAGGTTCGCCATCCTGACGACGCGCGGCGAGCACTTGAGTTAGCCAAAGAATTCAAACTGAAATTGGTTTTAGAGGGCGTCACAGGTTCTGGGTCTGCCCTGCCAGATTTAATGAAATCTCGCTACCCCCTCATCGTAGGTCCCTGGATTTCTAATGATGATTACAATCAAGATTTGAAGTCACTCTGGACGGATGGTTTGGGTGACCATGATGGGCGAATCGTTTTCTCGACCTTTGGAAGTAATGCTGCGTCGTCTCGCGGTTTGAGGACGGAAGTAGCGACAGCGATCGCCTTGGGATGCAAGCCCGAGGTTGCATTACAAGCCGTAACGATGAACGCGGCGGTTGTGATTGGAATGTCCGACCAACTCGGCTCGATCTCGGTTGGAAAACGAGCGGATTTGGCGGTTTTTGCCGGCGATCCCTTCGATATTTCCGTGCCGGTTCAAATGACTTTGGTCGGTGGCGAGGTTGTGTATGGTGGAGCCGCAAAAGCCGTCTCGAGCTCTCAACATCTTATTGATGAAAGCAAGCAACTGCCGATATCCCTGCCGGATGAATATGTGGTAACGAGTCGACGCGTTCTCATGCCCGATGGCTCGCTCGCTCATCGATCATTGATCGTCAAAGACGGAATGATCACAGACAATCGTCCCGGAGATGCCGAAGGCGAAGGGATCGCTGCCAAACGATTTGATTTAGGTGATGCTGTGATCACTCCCGGACTTTTTTCGGCCAAGACAAATTTAGGAATCCCCGCATCTACCTTTAATTCTGCGGAATCGGATTCGCGTCACTTGTCAGCCGCTGACGGATTCGATCCCACGAATGACAATGTGGCCAAGATGACTCGCTCGGGAATCACAACGGCCCTGTTAGTTCCCTCTGGTCCAAATACATTAGCTGGACGAGCGGCTCTCATTCGTCTCAGTGCTGCGGAGGCGATTGCGCATCGAGACGTAGGGGACACAATTGTCTTGTCTGCCAGTGGTCGAAACCAAAATAAATATCCGGCAACATTGGCGGGGCAATTGGAGTTTGTCCATTCATTATTGTCTCGCGAACCGATCGCGTCGCGAATGTATTTGCCCGTAGTGACACAGCGTTTGATTGACAAGGACCGCGATACCGGGACTCAAAATCTCCTTGCTGGAAAACGCTTGGCGTTATTTGAAACGAATTCCGATGCTGAAACGCGAGCTGCCTTGGGTTTAATCGAAAAGTACAAATTGCGAGCGGCCATTTATGGGATCACGAACATTGACAATTATGTAGAAAGATTGGCTGCGACGAATACGGTATTGATCGTCTCGCCCATGGACTCAGCGACTCCGCAATGGAAATTGGACTCGATTGCAGCAGCCAGTGCGGCAGGAGTGAAGATTGTATGGCACGGTGAAAACGGCGTCCAACTTCGGCAATCGGCCGCTGCTGCCGTTGAGCATGGAATGGATGAAAGCGCCGTGTTGCTTGCCTTGAGTTCCATGGGAGTGAAGAGCTTGGTGGATTTGGAACTCCCCCATGGGTTGGAGTCCGGTGCGAGGGCGGATTTTGTGGTTTGGACGGGAGTGCCTTTCGATTTACGCTCGCTTCCGACGGCTGTTGTTGTGGATGGGCAATGCATACCAGACACAAATCATCGCAAGGGAGAAACCAGTGTCCAAAAATGACAGTAATGTGAGAACAACAATGATACCTTGCCGGACAGGGACAACGCCGAGACTGGCTCATCGCTCGCGTTTGGGGCAACCGTCAGCTGCCACCAAAGCGTACGAAATGCAGCGACTCTGGTTGCTGTTGATCGCCCTATTAGGTTGCGTGACGATGGCAACGACAGACGTCAATGCAGAAAGTCCGCGGACTACAGAATTGGGTCACGAGGATGAGGTGACGGTAATCCTGGCGGAAATGTTGTACACCATGGACGGCGCTGCCGTGGCTGATGGAGTGGTGATTATCCAAGGCGGTAAAATAACGGATGTGGGCGTCGGTCTGGCTGTGCCCGCTGGAGCTAGAGTTTTCAAAGTTCCTTGCTTAATGCCCGGACTGATTGACGCGAATGCCAGTACCGGAGTCGCGGGGGTCCAAGCAGAACAGACGTTTGAGGTGACTTCGCAAATTGAAGTTCGGCATTCTATTGATTGGCGTTCCAAAGAATTTTTGCGTGAAGCCGCTTTGGGTACGACGACGCTGCATGTCATGCCCGGATCGGACAACGTATTTTCCGGTGGGACTTGTGTTGTTAAAGTCGGCGTCGGTGACCAGGAACGCTTGGTCTTGGATCATGCAGGATCTGCGATTTCTATTTGCTCCGATCCGGCTTCGGGGAACAGTTCGCGGTCACGTCCGGACAGCATCTACAATCGACTGCCGACAAATCGAATGGGCGTGGTCTGGATTATCCGCAGCGAATTTCATGAGGTGCTGAAAGTACGGTCTAGCCAAAGTCCTGGAGGAAACGAAAAACCCAAAGCCCTGACAGCGGCTCAACAATCGCTTCTAAGAATTTTGGATGGCGAACCATTGTTTTCGTTCACACGAACTAGCTTTGACTTGCAAACGGTGTTGCGATTGGGCGAAGAGTACGGCATCAAGCCGACGATCGTCGGTGGCGAAGAGGCCTTCCGTGTCCTTGATTCGCTGGCAGCGAGCAAATTGCCGCTGATTTATACGGGAATGACAACCGGAACGATGACAGGCAATGAACGAACCGAGTTGCATTGGAATACGCCTGGAAAATTGGAAGCAGCCGGAATTACTTATTGCCTCGGTGGCGGTCGATTATTGGAACAAGCTCAGTTTGCCGTGCGATTCGGTGCCAGTGAACAGAGTGCTTTGGCGGCCATCACGACGACTCCCGCGGCTATTCTTAATGTCGAGGACCGCGTGGGGCGGATCAAAGTAGGAATGGACGCTGATTTTGTGGCCCTGTCGGGACCACCGTTAGACTTCACTTCCGCGTGTCTATGGACCATGGCGGATGGCAAAATGATTTTTACTTTAATTGATACAGAACCTGTTGCCACTGAATCGGAATCAACACGATGAAATTACGACGATCCATTCAATTGAATTTTTGCAGGGCCTTGGCTGCGCTGAGCCCGTTTTTGCTGAGCCCGTTTATTTCCAGTATGGCTTGGGGACAACTGGCAATTCGCGGTGGAACGGTCATGACGATGGCGGGTGAAGATATCGCTGATGGCGTGATCTTGATTCGCGATGGCCGGATCGAAGCCGTCGGAAGTGGACTGGAAATTCCCAGTGAATACAAAGTCATTGATGCTGCTGGGCATGTGGTCATGCCAGGCTATATCGACATACACAATTCTGCCGGAATGAGCCAGGCGAACGAGCAGAACAACAACGTACCGTTTTTGTCCGTATTGGATACGATCAATCCTCAAGCCGACTATTTCGAAGAATGTCGTCGCAACGGAATCACAACGGCAAACGTTGTCCCAGGAAACAGTACCATGATCGGCGGTCAAGCCGCTGTCGTGAAAACGGCCGGGGCATTCGTCAACGATATGGCAGTCGATCGCCTCGCTGGTATGAAAATTTCAATGAGCCCAGCAAGTGGCAGTCGTATGGGACAGATAGCTGGCCTGCGACGAGAATTGAATAAAGCGAAATTGAAAAAAGAAGAAGGAGTTGAGACGACCACCAAGGACGCGGACCAAGAAAAAGGGGAAGCGAAAGAAGGTGAGACAACAGAAAACAGTGAATCCACTGGTGAGGAAGGGGCAACCGGTAATGCCGCACCTTCCACGGCACAAGAGCAACAAGGCTTGGATGTTCTGGGAAAACTTATCGGTGGTGAACTCTTGGCGTTCATTTATTGCGATAACTCAATGGATGTCGGTCAAGCGATGCGGTTGATTGATGAATTTCAATTGCGTCCCGTCATGGTTTTGGGAAAAGATTGCGAAAAGGCCGCCAAATTGTTGGCCGATAAAAAATACCCTGTCGTGCTGCACAATGAAATGGTTTTTTGGCGGTCGAATCCACGTACGCGGGAGGATGAGTTAGTCTCGATCCCCAAGACGCTGAACGCGTTGGGTGTTAGTTATATGTTTCAGGCCGATACGAGCTCCAGTCGAACTACGTTGGGTTCCAATTATCTGTGGTTCCAAGCGGCGACCGCAGTCAAAAACGGTTTGAGTCGCGAAGCGGCGTTGAAGGCCTGCACGATTGACCCTGCCAAAACATTGGGTATTGAAAGCCAAGTAGGGACGATCGAAGTCGGAAAAGATGCCGATTTGGTTATCCTCACCGGCGATCCCTTGGCGACAAAATCATGGGTGTCGAAAACGATTATCGATGGTGTGGTTGTGTACGATCGCA
>JBGSIY010000121.1:0-1592 GCA_041742275.1 Pirellulaceae bacterium
CAACCAACCCAGAACAGCGATGTCCAATCCATCCCATCTCAGCCAAGTGCCTCGGTTTCGCAAGAGCGCAATCAACCAGAGAAAAACAGTGCCACCCAAGATCAATCGGTCTAGGGTGACGGGTAAAAAGCTGATGTTGACGTGCCAAAAATCATGTCCGAATACAACTTGGCTCAAAACACAAGCGACGACGCCCGCAGCAATCCAGCTCGGCTGCACCTCAATTGACGAACGATAAAATGCCACTAGCCAAAGGCTACCGGCAATGAAACTCAATACAATTAACACAATCATGGTGACGAACTATCCACGCTTGAATTGTCCTGTTTCACGGATACTGCACCAAGTGCAGTAATCAGCCAAATAATGGGAACGTTGGAGAGCATGGGCATGGGGAACTGCCGCGGCATTCCAATCTTAAAATGTCAACCAAAATATTCGCCAACTACAAAGACGAAATAGCGACGACTCTCAAAGACAATTGCCCATGAAAAGTCAGTCAATTTCGCTGATGTTGGCAAGGAAGGGATTACCCTGGGATAAGTCTCGGAATCGTGGCGGGCCTGACTTTTTCGGATACTTTGAACCTGTTGTGCTTTTTATCACACTGATAACAAATGTAGGGATTAAAGTGACTTTACCGCGTGATGGAGCTAGCACCGCTTCCTCGCCAGGAAAGAGCTGGAACCAAAACGTCTCACCTGTGTGCGTGCTGAAAAACGCACGGAATTGAATGCCCCGTGCGGGCAAAGAAATCAAGAAGCGTTTCGGAAGCTCGCAGTTGCTTGTGATTCCGACAAAGTTGCCGACGCTGGCCGGGGGAGCAATTGTGGGTAAGGTGCCTTGTGGTCCGGCGGTGTCCTGGGGCGCTGCCAGGCCCGCCTTCAACACGATCTGTCCAACGACCTGGTCCATAGCGGCGGCTCATTTTTGACACAACTCGCTCGATGGGCCGCATTCCATACACTTCATTGAAATAGGCCAAGGCGACTTCACCCAGCTTCGATCTCGGTAATTGCTTATGTCTTGGCTGGTGGTCGACGCTGAGCTAACATGGTTGGCTACTTGGCGACGTTAGTTCCATTAAGATTGAATTCGATTGGCAGCGCAGGCCTATTAAATCGCAGGCATACAATCTGCCGACGATCGCAACAGAAACAGGCTTCAAAACAAAAGGCGCCACCAACATAGATCACGAGGAAGTGTTTTCTTGGCGACGCCCCAGTTACGGCTCCCCAGTTTCAGGCCATTATCTCCCAAAAAAGTGTAAAATATGAACGCACCAACACCATTCGTTCTAACCATTGTCTTGCTTGTTTTCTCCGTTAGTTTAAGGGGTCAAGAAGTGAATAATGGGGAACTCAACAAACCACAGGTTTCACAAATGGCACAGAAGGTTCTCTTGAAAAAAATGATTGGTAAATGGGAAGGGACTTGTCGAACTTGGTTCGAACCTGACAAACTCGCGGATGAGTCACAGGTGGCCGGAGCGTTTGTCGATGTGCTCGAAGGCCGTTTTGTTCGGCATCAATACGAAGGTACAATCCAAGGCAAACGGAGAAGGGGCGAAGAATTGATCGCATTCAATTCGA
>JBGSIY010000122.1:0-1895 GCA_041742275.1 Pirellulaceae bacterium
TAGGAACAACGGCAGTATTGCGACGACGCCGTCGATAAGAAACCACGGTTCCCGGGATTTGGGAACGCAGATATCCAAAAAGGGGAGTAGCTACTATTGAGCTGCTCCCCTTTTTTCGTATTCACGTCACAAACCGACGGACAACGACGTGACATCGCCGTCTTATATTTCCGCAGTGGTTGCCACGATTGCGGCGTTAAGCCAATTCATAAATCGGGCCGCCGGCTTTTTTATTAGCACGATGCAATTTCACCACCCCTTGATTGGCGGCGATTGCCTTTTGTTCCAATTCGCGCGGGACAAGCTCATAGTGCACATTTCGTTGACGCGGTTCAAATCCTAATTCGCTTATCGAATCGCGGATCTGATCGAGCGTTAAAAAGTGAACGGTGCCAGCCTCCGCGACCACGTTTTCTTCGATCATCAAGCTGCCCATATCATTGGCCCCGAATTGCAGTGCCAACTGGCCGACCTTGAGCCCCTGTGTGACCCAACTGGACTGCATGTTGGGAATGTTGTCCAGATACATCCGGGAGACCGCCAAGGTTTTCAAATACTCATGGCTTCCTACGGACGGCACTTGTGCCAGATCGGTATTTTCGGGCTGAAAGGTCCAACAAATGAAAGCAGTAAACCCGCCTGTTTCGTCCTGCAATTGTCGCAATCGTTCCAGATGCTCGATGCGCTCCGCCAGTGTTTCCACATGCCCAAACATCATGGTCGCACTGCTATGGCCTCCCAACTGGTGCCATACTCTCATGACGTTGAGCCAATCGTCGGTCATAACCTTGCCGCGCGTGATTTCATTTCGTACACGATCGACCAGGATCTCGGCTCCACCGCCAGGCAAGCTGCCCATTCCCGCCGCTTTCAGTCGCGAGAGGACGGTCTCCAGCGAGAGCTTATTTACTTTTGTGAAATGGTAAATCTCAGGTGGACTGAACCCATGCACGTTGACGCCGGGGAATTTGTCTTTGATGTCCTGGAGCATTTCCTCATACCATTCCAGCTTATACGCTGGATGCAAGCCTCCCTGCAACAGAATCTGTTCCCCGCCCAAGGCGACAGTCTCTTCAATTTTCTCCAGCAATTCGGCGCGTGGCAATACGTATCCCTCAGGATCTTTCGGCCCACGGTAGAAGGCGCAGAAATCACATACGGCTGTACAAATATTCGTGTAGTTGATATTGCGGTCGATATTGTAAGTTCGATAGGGCTCGGGGTGCAAACGTTTCGAAACAAAATCAGCCACAGCCCCTAACGTAGGCAGATCGTTTGACTGGAGGAGTTCCAGTCCCTCCGAGACCGAAAGTCGCTCCCCCGCCACCACTTTATCCAACAATTTCGCAATCATAAAAACGCACCATTGTGTCTTGAGGAATAATTTTCATTTCTGCGGCCAATTCGGCAAATCGCCGAATCGCTTCTCGCTCTCCATCACCCAAATAAAAGTTCAGATGATAGGTTAAATATTTGTGGCATTGCTCGCGCGTCAAACCGTACTGTTCATGGACGCGATCAACAATGGATTCCACTTTTGCTAAACCCCGATCGCGAGCCAAACTCAACTCGCGATCCAAAAAAGATCTTTGCTCATCGTGAGCGGTAGCCCACACGGCGAAGACAAAAGGGAGCCCTGTCCATTGATTCCAAACTTCTCCTAAATCGAACTGACGAAAAAACGTCTGATCATCCGACATGGCTCGGTCCCCAATGATCAATACCGCATCGGCCTTTGAACGCTGATAGTCCTCGTTCAATGGAAGCGATATGAATTGCGGTTTCACCTTCCAATACTTTTCTAGCAAAATTTTAACCAACGCGACGCTCGTCCGAGAACCTTCGTCCAAGGCCACTGTTTTGACTTCGGGCCAATCGACTCGCGTTAGCAATTT
>JBGSIY010000123.1:0-8477 GCA_041742275.1 Pirellulaceae bacterium
TGGAGCTTCGTCGTATTACCTTCATGTGCACTCAAAAAAGAGCTTGGTGACTGAGCTAAGGCGGGAGACAACGTGAAAATCGTCGATGAGCAGATCACGATTAAGGCGATCGCAACAGACACGTGGGAACGGATGCGAAAGACCCTTGTATCGTGAACGTGAACGTGTACCGATGCAATCCGGATCTTTTCGGCCGAATGGTTAAACCGATTCTGATGCAGTAACAATCGCAACATACCAATCTCTCCGTTCTACGCCATAGAATATCGAACCCTGCAATTGTCCTAAATGAGGAACCGCTTGTCAATTCTTTTCCAAGAGAAGGTAAATTGGTTTCAACGGGATAGCGGGACTAAATTCGATTTGTTTGACTCAAATGCGTGCAAATACGGGATTGGTTTCGACAAATATTTAAAACGAAAATAAGTTGGCTGCAATCGTGTGCACGGCGCCGTTAACCAAGACCGCAGACACCGACCACAAAACCAATCCGGATCGGCAGCGTACGCTGCACCAGCAGGTCAAGCTTTCAGGGCGTATCGCATCTGTCTCCCCTGCGGGGTAGCCGATGTTCGTGATGCGAAATATTTGCGATCGTCAATACCTGCTCGGTAATTCTCTCCGATAAAACTTCAGCCATAAGACCTCAGCATGGATTGGCCAGGTCGACCCTATGGATTCACACGTTTTTTACGAGTGGTACTGGACTGGGCTGGTGCACGTTTGAAATAACCCGGCCCAGTGTATTGGAATTTGCTGCGAATGTGTTCACAATGGAGATTCGCGTTGCTGGAGCATCTGTTGTTTCGGCAATGATCGAGGTCGGTGATCTTTGGAGGAAGCGATGACGGTATTGAAATCGATGGTGGTGTTGACGGGCAAGGTCCTTGCCTGGGCAGGAGTCGTGGTGGTCGGGTTGCCGACGCTGTGGAGTATGCAAGACGCGTCGGAAGGGATTACGCGAATTCCTGGTTTCCGCGCCCAGAAGCTCTATGACGTTCCCGAGGAACAAGGGTCTTGGGTGAGTCTCACTGTCGATCCTCAAGGGCGACTGATCGCTTCGGATCAATATGGCAGTCTGTATCGCATCACCCCCGGCAACAATGGTGCGGCTCCAAAAATTGAAACCATCCCCGTGGAAACAGGTCGAGCCCATGGTTTGTTGTATGCGTTCGACTCCTTGTACGTCATGAGCCATGCCGGTAATGGTCAACCCTCCGGACTCTATCGCGTGAAAGATACGAATCAAGATGATCAATTTGATTCGGTCGAGCTGCTGCGGCAGATCGAAGGGGACGGAGAGCATGGTCCCCATGCGATCGTGTTATCCCCAGACAAGAAGTCATTGTATATCTGTGCCGGTAACCATACGAAGTTGCCCGAAATTGGTGCCTCGCGCGTGCCATTGAATTGGGGTGAAGATCAGATTGTTCCGCGGATGTGGGATGCCAATGGTCATGCTGCTGGCATTCTGGCGCCGGGAGGTTGGGTTTGCCGGACGGACCCCGAGGGGAAATCATTTGAGCTGATCTCCATGGGTTATCGAAATGAATACGATATCGCCTTTGATGCCAATGGCGAATTGTTTACGTATGATGCCGATATGGAATGGGATATTGGCACGCCGTGGTATCGCCCGACCCGCATTTGTCATTCTGTCCCGGGAGCTGAGTTTGGTTGGCGGAGCGGGACGGGCAAGTGGCCTGTGTACTGGCCCGATAGTTTGCCACCGGTGTTGGACATTGGCCCAGCCTCACCGACGGGAATCACCTTTGGCACCGGAGCGAAATTTCCGGAGCGATATCAACGGGCTTTATTTGCTGCGGACTGGAGCTACGGTGTGATTTATGCCGTGCATATGCAGCCAGAGGGAAGTTCGTTTACGGCAGAGAGTGAGATATTAGCGACGGGGCCGGGGTTGGCTGTCACCGACATGGTTGTGAATCCCGTCGACGGTTCACTTTATTTTTTAATTGGCGGGCGTCGATCTCAGTCTGCACTGTTTCGCATAAGCTACGAAGGCAGTGAGTCCGTCGCTGCAGCGGCATCTGTCGCGTTGCATGAGTTGCAACGTGTTCGGCAAGATTTGGAAAGTTTGTTGACACTCGGCGTTGATCAGGCAGAAACGGTAGTGGAGCGGGCGCTGCCCTATTTAGACCACGCCGATCGATTCTTGCGTTACACGGCTCGCGTGGCGTTGGAGCGGATGCCAATCGCGACTTGGGGCAAACAGGCGTTGGCGATGCAAGGGGTCCAATGCGATTTAGAAGTCGCCATGGCTATCGCCCGCAGCAACGACGGACAAATGGCAGGAATGGCTCTGGACCGATTGTTGGAAATGAATTTTTCGGAATTGACCGAAGAGCAACAATTGCATTGGCTTCGCGATGTGGCGCTGCTTTGGATCCGGCATCCCGAAGTGATCCAGCCACGTCAGGCCGACATTGTCGGCAATGCCCAGCTGCCGAAGTTGACGGGGGAGGGGAGTAAGGTTTTGAAATTGGAGCTGGCCCGATTGTTGTGCGGTATTGATGCACCGGAAATAGCAGGGGATGTCATGGCACTCTTGCGATCAGCCAATTCGCAGGAAGAACAAATTCACTATGCAACCGCTCTGCGCGTCTGCTCCTCGGGATGGACCGACGAGTTGCGGCGAGAGTACTTTCAATGGTTTGTTGATGCGGCCGGACGGTTTCGTGGCGGGAATTCCTTCACAAAATTTATTCTCAACGTGCGAACCGAGGCGGTGGCGAAATTGAGTGATGCAGAGAAAGCCAAATTAGGTGATTTGGTGGATCGAGCTCCCAATGTCGTCGCACCGACGATGGAAGTCGAACAACGTCCGATCGTCAAGAATTGGACGATGGACGATCTGCTGCCAGTCAGTGACGAGGCATTGCGCGGTCGCGATTTAAAAAATGGGGCTGCGATGTTTGCTGTGGGACAATGTTATAAGTGTCATCGTGTGGCCGGTGATGGTGGCAGCGTGGGACCGGATTTGACGGCGGCGGGTCGTCGCTTCAGCCCACACGATCTCTTGGAGACCTTGATCGAACCCAGTAAATCGGTTTCCGATCAATATCAGGCGACAATCTTTCAACTGCTCGATGGTCGCACGGTCTCAGGTCGCATCGCCAATTTGAGTGGTAAACGATACATGGTTCAAACAGACATGTACGATCCATTAAACTTCTCGAACATCAATGCGGATGAGATTGATGAAATGAAGCCTTCGGCGTTGTCGATGATGCCGACCGGTTTGTTGGATTCGATGACGAAAGACGATGTTCTGGACTTGCTGGCCTACCTACGATCCGTGTCCGAATCGGCGATGCAGGATTGATCGCGGAAGGAACGATGGGTTGATTTCGAGGCATGCAAAGTTTCGTTGAGGAGTTGCGGGATGTCAGTTCATTTGGCAATCGACTTGGGTGCTGAGTCGGGGCGTGTGATTGGCGTGTGGATGGTCGACGGGCGTGTTCAATTTTTGGAACTGCATCGGTTTGGCCATCGTCCCGTTCAACTCCCCTCGGGGCTGCATTGGAATATCACTCAGATTTGGTCGGAGATCGTTACGGGTTTGCAACAGGCTGCACGTTGGGCCCAGCGTGAGGGTTTGTCGATTGTCTCGGTGGGGGCCGATGCCTGGGGCGTGGACTGGGGCCTCATCAACGGTCACGGCGAATTAGTCGGATTGCCGCATGCCTATCGCGATCCTCGTAACGCTCGGTTTTTTGCCGAGGCGGTAGAGGAGCTCTCCATCGAACGGATTTATCAGACGACGGGGATTCAGTTGATGCAGATCAATTCGTTGTACTCGTTGTTAGCGATGACCCGTTTGGATGGGGACTTGGTCGCGGCCGCGGATCGCTTGCTGTTCATTCCCGACTTGATTCATTTTTGGCTATCGGGAGTGCGGGCCAATGAACGGACCATTGCATCCACCAGTCAAATGGTCGATCCTCGCAGTGGCGATTGGGCGTCTGATTTGTTGGAGCCGTTGGGAATTTCTCGCGAGATCTTAGGTGAAATTGTTCCGGCCGGCACCCGATTGGGGACACTGCGTCCGGAGGTCGCCGTAGGGACAGGCCTATCGGCAGCCGTGGAGGTGATTGCGCCAGGTTCTCATGATACGGCCAGTGCTGTGGCGGCGGTGCCGGCGGAGCAGGGGAGTGCCTGGTGTTTCCTCTCCAGTGGGACTTGGTCGCTCCTGGGATGCGAGCTCGACGGCTGTCTGGTCAACGCCGAAGCACAAACGGCTAACTTTACGAATGAAGCGGGCATTGGGAGCTCGATCCGATTCCTGAAGAATATTGCCGGGTTGTGGTTAGTCCAAGAATGCCGTCGCGCGTGGCAGCAGCAGGGACAGGAATACACTTACGAACAACTCACCGAGCTGGCGGCCGCATCGGCAGGGGGGCAAACCCTCGTGAACCCCGATTGGGCGCCGTTTCAATTGGCCGGTGAGATGCCGCAAAAAATTCAGCGGTTTGCTCGAGAGACAGGTCAGCCCGTTCCTGAATCGCCAGGAGCCATCGTTCGTTGTGCACTGGAAAGTTTGGCGTTGGCCTACCGGAAGACGATTGAAACGATGGAGCGAATCACGGGAAAAAAATTCACAACGATCCATGTTGTCGGTGGTGGCGGAAAAAATGGACTTTTAAATCAGTTGACCGCCGACTATTGCCAGTGTCTGGTGATTGCCGGGCCCACCGAAGCGACGGCTTTGGGGAATGGTTTGGTGCAAGCGATGGCGAGGGGGCAGTTGTCGGGCTTGGATGAACTGCGCCGAGTTGTGCGAGAGAGTTGTGAAGATTTAATTCGCTTTGAACCACAAGAGGAATTGGGTGCGGAGCGAATTAGTCTCTTTCAACAATTAGGCCAGTTGGAAATTCACTAGCAGCCGCTTGCGACCCGATCAGTATTGTGCCTAAGAAGCGTTTTTCTGCCAGCCGACCATGGAACCTTGGAAACATGGCCAATGCCGATCTTCTATTCTTGCAGCTTGGAGTCTTGAAGGGCCGTCGGGATATGTGCCGTTACGCTTGCGGTTTCGTCTATCCAAAGAACCTATCACGGAGCCTATTGGCCGTGGGGCACTGGCCCCCGGTTTGTTCGGTTGAGCCGAACGCTAACGCGTTTCGGTTGATGATTCCGATCAGTATTGGGTTAGGTTCTAAATACGTGGAACATGATTTGCGATAGAATGAATTCAGTAAGTGATCGCTGCAATGGATAGAGAAGAAACGCATGACTACGAATCGGACCCGGGTGTTTAGTGCACAGCAGGTGACGAAGTCCTATCAGATGGGGGATGTTCGGGTCGACGCGCTCAAGGGGATCGATCTGGATTTATGGTCGGGAGAATTTGTGGTTTTTCTTGGCCCGTCGGGAAGTGGCAAGTCGACATTGTTGAACATTCTGGGAGGGCTGGACACACCGACCACGGGGAAAGTGTTTTATGGCGACCATGAATTGACGGCCTGGAGTGATGCCGAGTTGACTCGCTATCGCCGTTATCATGTTGGGTTTGTTTTTCAATTTTACAATTTGATTCCCAGTCTCACCGCCATCGAAAACGTGGCCCTCATCACGGAGATTTCGCGCGATCCGATGGATCCCTTGGAGGCGTTACGGATGGTGAACTTAGACAATCGTCGCGACCATTTTCCGGCACAATTATCGGGAGGCGAGCAACAAAGGGTTGCGTTAGCGCGGGCCATTGCCAAACGACCGGCCGTGTTGCTGTGCGATGAACCCACGGGGGCGTTGGATGTGCATACAGGATCGATGGTGTTGGAGGCCATTGCACGAGTCAATCGGGAATTGGGAACGACGACGGCCGTGATCACCCACAACGCTGTGATTGCTCAAATGGCCGATCGGGTGATTTCGTTGTCTGACGGTCGCGTCTCTCGTGTCGAATCCAATGACACCAAAGTTGCTCCGAGTGAGTTGGAGTGGTGACATGCTGTCGATGCTTGATCGAAAACTTTATCGTGACCTGTGGGCGATTTTAACTCAAGCGATTGCCATTGCGTTGGTGATGGCCGCAGGGGTCGCCATGTTCAACATGGCCTTGTGTGCTCTCGAGTCGTTGACCTACAGTCGATCGGACTATTACCAGAAGTATCGTTTTGCCGATGTCTTCTGCACATTGAAGCGTGCACCGTTGTCTTTGGTACCGCGGATCGAATCGATTCCAGGCGCTTCGGTGGTGTCGCCTCGAATCGTGGCAGGTGTCACATTGGATGTTGAGGATTTCGCAGAGCCCGTGTCGGGTCGATTTTTGTCGGTGCCCGACGATGGCGAAGCCCGTTTGAATGGCGTCTATTTGATCAGCGGGCGGGGCTTGGATCCCAATCAAGCCAACGAAATTTTGGCCAGCAAGTCGTTTGTGGATGCCCATGGTTTGCAGGCTGGCGACAAGTTGACTGCGATTATTAATGGAAAACGCCTGACATTGCAGATCGTGGGGGTGGGGCTTTCTCCGGAGTATATCATCCAGATTCAACCGGGGAGTCTATTGCCAGACCACAAACGATTCGGGGTATTTTGGATGAGTGAGCGGCAGATGTCCGCGGCGTTTGATATGCAAGGGGCGTTTAATGATGTTTCACTGAGGCTCGAGCGAGGGGCGAGTGAGGCCGATGTGATTGCCCGACTGGACAACTTGCTCGAGCCTTACGGAAATCGGGGCGCTTATGGACGCGACCAACAAACGTCGCACTCGTATATTTCTGACGAGATACGGCAATTGAGTTCGATGGCCATGGTGGCTCCCACAATTTTTTTGGCGGTAGCTGCGTTTCTATTGAACGTCGTGATTGCCAGAATCATCGGGTTGCAGCGAGAGCAAATCGCTGCATTGAAAGCGTTTGGCTATTCGAACAGGGCCGTCGGGGTGCATTATTTAAAAATGGTATTGCTGATCGCCCTGGTGGCAAGTGCGTTAGGGACATTGGGTGGTTATTATTTGGGGAAGAACCTCACACGAATGTATGCCGAGCTCTACCAGTTTCCCGTGTTTGAGGTGAAACTGTCTCCGCGAGTGATGTTGGGGGCCATGTTGATCAGCGTCAGTTCGGTGGCGATAAGCGCGATCAGCTCTGTGATGCGAGCTGTACGCCTTCCTCCGGCGCAAGCGATGCGTTCGGAGCCACCGGCTAAATATGGGCCCACGATTTTCGAACGACTGGGCATCGGTCGCTGGTTGCCACAGGGACTACGGATGATTTTGCGGCAATTGGAGCGGAAACCCATGAAAGCGGTCACGGCGATTTTTGGGATTTCGATGGCGGTGGCTATTTTAATCCTGGGAAGTTTTTCGCTCGATGCCATTCGTTATATCATGAACTTTCAATTTCGTTTGGCCCAGCGGCAAGACTTGATGGTGACATTGCTCGAACCATCAAACCAATCGGTGTTGCACGAATTAAGCCATCAACCGGGAGTCCAAGTCGTTCAGCCCTTTCGCGCGGTCGCCACACGGATGGAGCATGGACATCTTTCCCGACGAATTGGGGTCATGGGTTTAGATGGCCAAGCGAATTTGTTTCGTTTGTTGGATACGAAAGAACGCCCGGTGACGTTGCCGCAGGAAGGCCTAGTGTTGTCCGACAAATTGGCGGAGATACTTGAGGTGCAATGTGGTGATTTGGTCTCCATTCATGTTTTGGAGGGAAAGCGAAAAACGGTAGAATTGCAAGTCAGCGGGATTGTGACGGAGTTTGGTGGGTTGAATGCCTATATGGATTTACCCGCCATTCAAAAATTAACGGGCGAGGGGCCAACGGTGTCCGGGGCCTTTATCAGTGTGGCTGAGGATCGGGTGCAGGACTTGTATCAGTCCCTCAAAAACGCACCGCGGGTGGCTGGGGTAACTATTAAATCGGCCGCTCTCGAGAGTTTTGAAGATACGATTGCTGAAAATATCTTGATGATGCGAACGTTCAATATCCTATTTGCCGTGATCATAGCGTTTGGTGTGGTGTACAACAGCGCGCGAATTTCTTTGTCTGAGCAGAATCGGGATTTGGCCACCATGCGAGTGATGGGATTCAGTCAGGGAGAAGTCTCGGTGATCCTGTTGGGCGAGTTGGCGATACTCACGTTGATGGCGATTCCTGTCGGGTGGGGGTTGGGTTATGGTTTGGTCGCGATGTTTGTTAAGGAACTGGATACGGAAGTTTATCGAATTCCCTTGGTGATCAATCGAGAAACGTTTTTTGCGGCAGCGGTGGTGGTGATTCTCGCAGCCCTGGTGTCTGCGATGGTAGTGCAGCGTCAAATTAAGAATCTGGATTTAATCGGCGTATTGAAAACGCGGGAGTAAACAGAATGCGGCGGGCAAAAAAATGGATCCTGTGGGGGATCGTAATTGCGGTGGCGGCGGGAGTCGTTTTCTGGGCCCTGCAACCTGATGTGGTTGAGATTGAGATGGTAGAGATCCAGCGGGGGCCCATGTCCGTTACTGT
>JBGSIY010000124.1:0-12123 GCA_041742275.1 Pirellulaceae bacterium
GGAGTAGGCGTCGGGACGGTTGCCCTGCGTTCGGCAGCGTTCACAGCGAAATTGCGAAAGCTCGGAATCGCCGACGACGTTATTGACGCGGTAGTCGACACGCTTAAACTGATGGATAACGGCCCAAAGTGGGGATTCACAGGAGCGGGACGTCGTGAAGTAGATGAATGGGCAGAATCTGCATATGCAGCAATTCGCGCATTAAAAAGAACCGACATCGACACGATTGCTAAGAATTCTGGTCTCAGTTCAGACGAAATTCCGACGATGAAGAAGCCTCTATTCTACGGCATGCACCGATTACCAATTGAGGGCGGCCAAGGATTCTATCGAGCTCGATTCAGTGCAGATGACGAAATTGCATGGGCTTGGCAACAAGCGTTAAAGGGCGATCTTACTGATGCTCAAAAAGCTTGGTTGAGGCAACTCACTGACCGTGAGTTGGCCGAGTGGGGCTTTATGTCGCAAGGCATCCCGTTTCGTAATCCTAATTCTTGGGATCCCGAAACTCAAATGTGGAGATCTTTCCCGCGGGGCGCTCATGACTTTGCTCCCCCCGCTCCGCTTTACGGACATTTCCCCGGCTACCAAGATTGGCACGAAAATTTTTTTGACTAAGGGCGTACACAAAATGGCATTTGAAACCCAACTAGCGCGGATAATGAAAATTGAGCCGGAACGCCTTGGCAGTAATGTAACTGACGAGCATTGCAAACTGGTAAACCGGTTCCTCGCGTCTGTCGCAAGATTGTTGAATGAGCAAAATTCGGAGATTCAATCGCCTCACTTCGATCCACGGGAGGTTTTCGGAGCTGACGAATCACTTGACAAGGAGTTGAAAGGAAAGTTGCGCATCAGATTTGACAATAGCTTTTTCGTTTACCAAATTGTATGTCGCCATCTTCGGCTGACGAGACTATCCGAGTCCAACGAGAATGCTGCCGCGCACTTTGACCTTTACCAACCTCTGATTGAAATTCTTGAGGATGGTGGAACGTTGGATCTTGATCGTGGAGACATCGTCGTTGATGGGAAATGGACTGCACCGGTTCGGAACTTTCGTGAAAGATCGTTTACAAAAACCGCCGACTAGTGATGTTGCGTAATCGAAAACGAATTCCAGTCGGTAGAACTTCTTGGACTTGATGTTCCAGCTGAATACTGCGAACAGTGAGGTCGAAGAACTTGCGGCAGGACGCCGCCGCAGCAGCGGTGTTGATGTTGCCAGTTTTGATACCGTCAAACAGGCATTCGGCGGAGCCGCTGAACACGCCGCGTAAAACGTGTTGCTGTAGGAGGTGATGTTGTTCGCTGCGGAATCGGAAAGGATGTTCCAACGGAATCAGAACGGCTTGAAGTGCCAAGTTCGCGCGGCTATCGGGCAGGATGATGAATGAGGGGGCGCAGCCCACGCCGATCATGCACGTCGGCGTATGACACCCGCCGGTGGCATGGACGCCGTAGCGACGAAGGTTTAGCGTGAGTGTCGCTGCAAGTAAACGGAAGACGCAGCTAAAGACAAAAATCTTTCAACCGAGAAAACGTAACCGCGTCAGGCCCAGAGTCAGGGTCAGGCCTTGTGTTCGGTTTTCGTTCCGATGGCGGTCGCACTTTGACGTTCAGTCCATCTGGTACGGTCACCACGACGAATCTTTTGACGACGGACGGGGAAGTCTTCTAGCGTGATTCGGGCTATGACTCCGGGGGTGGATTGTATGATGGTTATGCGAAAAATGACTCGGGTTACACGAGCTATTCTTCAGGGGCCTCAGGCACCGATCCGCCTACGCTGTGGGGGACGGTCACCCATGGAGGTTCGATCACCAGCACCTACGATGAAAGTAATCCGATTTAGGCAACCACCTCCAGAATGACACCATCATCACCATCAACCACGAAGATCTCTGCTGCATGCGCTGAAGGTTTTTGCGCAATGTTCACCCAATAATGCCTTACGCGGGCATCAGCGAAGTTAATTCCAGGCTGCTGAATTGCCGCCATTCTAAAATCGGGAGTTCCGACTGAGGTAAATTCGATTCTTAAACTATCACAATGACTTGTCACGCTATTCGTCTACTCCAGGACAGCGTTTTGTTGATGGGTTGCGGACGTCGAGTTGTTTTTCTACTAGTCGCAATGGAATCAGGCAGATAACGGCGATCAGGGTTGTTAGCACGACAGCGAAGTAATTGCCGGTGCCGCAACCAACGCCAATAGCGCCCGTTATCCAGATTCCCACCGCGCTGGTCATTCCGTAGACATCACCTCGCGACTGAATGATTGCACCGGCGCCGAGAAAACCGAGTCCACCCATGACGCCTTCGATCGCGCGGATCGGATCAACTTGGGTTGTCGCATCGGCATGGTGGATACTGTCGGCAAGTCCCAACGCGAAGATTGCAAAGGCGGATGAGCCCAGGCCAATCAGCATGTGAGTCCGCAGTCCCGCTGGCTTGTTGCGGATTTCGCGTTCTAATCCGATGATCGCGGTCAACAGAGCCGCGAGCGACAATCGCGCAGATATTTCGAACCAGTCGGAGGGAATTTCCATTAGCATTCCGTATTACAAGACGCCAGAAATTGTTACGATTTACCAGCTGGCAAGGTCTGTTCAAGCCACAATCTGGCAGCTTGTGGTTATGCTGCAGCCAGTTGGCGGTTTGTCGTCTCGTTTTACCTCTCGTTGATCTCGACTTCGATATTCGTGTTGACGGACTCACCCGTTTGCGGTTTGCCGACGACGGTTACGTTAGTCACACCCAGGGGAGCATCTGCGGCGGCCTTGAGTATGATCTCGACCTCTGTCTGACCGGCAGCCAGTGATGTCTTCGCGGGCTCAGCCGAGAATCCCTGAGCTGCTGCTGTTATTGAAACTTCAACGGCCTGAGTGAACGCAGCGCCACGTTCGATGCCGATCGTGACCGCTTTCGATTCACCGCGGTAGATGTCAACTTGGCCCGAAGGCACGGTCAAAACAAACGTGTTGTCGTCGTTGGCGGAGTCCCGGTTGCTGTATCCGCTCCCAGCAGCCGCACCGCCCGGTCCGCCAACGTCGGATTCTTTTTCGCAACCAGTTGTGAATACGAAAGCGAGCGAGGCTACACTCGCGAAGAAACATACCATCCGCGAAGTCCGAAAGTGTTCAATAGTCATCTGTATTCTCTCTCAAAAGTTTGAAGTTGATAAAACTTAACCAAGCCATCCTTCTTGTTTGCAAAAACCATGCCATTGCTCTACATTTCGCGAAAAAGAGGCAACGGAAAAACTATCGCGTCGAGTCGATTCGCTGCTCGCCCCACCGGTCAAGTCGAGCTAGCCCCGGCGGCTTTGAGGCCATAATGTAGACGGCGTGAATCAGGCCAGGGTACCATCCGGCCAGAGTCAATACGCAATTGATCCAGAAATTCCGATCGGCTCCAAATTGCATATAAACAGCAACCGGCGGCAAAATGAAAACGACAAGCAATCGCAGAAAATTCATAGTTGGCTTCTCCTGACCGTATCGATCCCGTCGTAGCAAGAAACGGAGCAACTTGTGCCTATATTTAAGTTCCGCAAACCCCGTACCAAGCGTGTTGTTGATCGTCAGTTGACCAGCGCGCACTTTTTCGATCCATTGATTCCAAACAAATTCAGGGAGCTGGGACAAAAATTTCGGCACAGCAATTTGGCGAGACTAAGAAAGCGACACAGAATCTATTCGGCTAACCGGATTCCCGTGAACTGCCACCGGGTTTCAGCCGGAAAGAAATTGCGATACGTCGCGCGAACGTGGTTCAATGGAGTCGCACACGAACCGCCGCGCATCACAAACTGGTTGCACATAAACTTTCCGTTGTATTCGCCCAGCGCCCCGTCCGGAGCCCGGTATCCTGGATAAGCGGAATAGGGGCTGGCCGTCCACTCCCATAGATTGCCGAATAGATGTCCAACCGTTGCCAAATCAGCGTTTTCCGCTGCAATTGGAATTTGCGGATGCACATAGCCCCGCTCGATCAGCAATCGATCGGCAAAGTAGCCCAACACTTTTTGTCGTGCAGCCGCCCATTCCCATTCGCCTTCGGTCGGCAACAGTTTCCCCGCCCACCTCGCATACGCATCGGCTTCGAAAAAACTGATATGACTCACCGGTTCATCCATTCGCAACGGTTGCAAGCCAGCCATCGTGAACTGTTTCCAATCGGAACCGTTCGCAATCCAGTAAAGCGGTGCGATCCAGTTTTGCTCCTTGACTTGCGTCCAGCCGTCGGCCAACCAGAATTGCGGTTGCCGATAGCCACCGTCGTCGATGAACGCGGTGTACTCGCGGTTGGTCACACAACGACTTGCGATTCGGTGTGCGGGAAGGTGCGTTCGATGACGAGGTCGTTCGTTGTCGTAACTGAACCCTTCGCCTTCAAAGCCAATTTCAATCGTCCCTTCATCCACTTCGTGCCATCGCATCGGCGGAGCTCGCAACCGTGCGACGTCATTCCAATCTTCCACGCCGGCACAATAGGCCGGATACAACGGATTGCAGAACAATGCGTTTTTTATATCAGTCAGCATTAATTCTTGATGTTGTTGTTCGTGATGTAATCCCAATTCGACAATCATTGATTCTTTGGCGGTCAATTTTCCGTCCAGCAACAATCGGCCCAATGCTTGGTCCACGTAGTGCCGATACGCAATCGTCTCTGCCAACCCCGGTCGCGAGATTTGGCCGCGACGTTCGCGCGGAAATTGCTGACCCACGGCGTTGTAATAAGAATTAAACAAATACTCAAAAGCCGCATTGAAGGTTTGATACTCGCGCCGAGTCTTCAACACGAACGTCTCAAAAAACCAAGTTGTGTGCGCCAAATGCCAACGCGTCGGGCTGGCGTTGGACATAGACTGGATTGAACAATCCTCTGACGAAAGCGGAGCGGCGATCGTTTCGCTAAATCTACGAACATATTGAAATTGACCTGCCAAATCCGTCAGTAACGGTTCGGGTGACGTAAGCGAGGAATGTGGAGGCAAAATTGTTTTCATCGCATTTTTCCGACTGTCAAATACATGACGCAAAACCAGTTCTGATCATCAGTCCAAGCGCGGCTAACTTGGAGGCCGGCCTCGGCAGCCATCCGCGCAAACCCATCCACCGTGTACTTGTGCGAGTATTCTGTCAAAATTCGCTCGCCAAACGTGAACTCAAAACGCTGGCCTCCGATCGTGACGACTTGATCGCACAGACTTTCCAACCAGATTTCAATCCGCTCCATTTTTGTATCGTACTCGACGACATGTCGAAACTGTTTCAAGTCGAAATTCCCGCCTAGTTCACGGTTGATTCGCCGCAACAAATTTTTGTTGAATGCGGCCGTGACGCCCGCTGGATCATCGTAAGCCAATTCCAACACATCAATTTCCTTTTGCAAATCAAATCCGATCAGCAATCCGCCGCCATCGCTTGTTCGATTCTGCGAAACCAACGAGTTGACGTTTCGCAGCAACTGGACTGCCTCGGCTCGTTGCATATTGCCGATCGTCGAACCGGAAAAATATACACAGACCTTTTCGTCACCAAACTGGGCTGGCAACTGAAACGGCTGCGAAAAATCGGCTACCAGTGGCACGATCGGTATCAATGGAAACTCGATCTGTAGCTCTTCTGCCGAATCCTTGAGATGCGCCGCCGAAATATCGACCGGCAGGCAAGCCAGCGGATCGTGCAGATGGTCCAACAGGATTCGTGTTTTCAAACTGCTACCGCTGCCAAGCTCGACCAGCACGACTTCCGAGCCGATCGCCGCCGCAATTTCCTCGGCGTTTTCCTGCATGATGGCCAGTTCCGTTCGTGTCGGATAGTACTCGTCCAGTTGACAGATCTGGTCAAACAATTGCGATCCGCGTTGGTCGTAAAGGTATTTGCAGGGAAGGCTTTTCTGAGTCGCTCGGAGCCCGGCGATCACGTCGTGACGGAACGACGCGTGCTCGTTGCCGTGGTCGGTTTGTCTCGAACTGTGCGGAATATTGCTGCGATTCGGAGCACTGGGTTCGTTGATTGCGTTGTCGCTAGCCACCTGTTTCTGCGATGAGTGTGGCAGTGTATTGCTGTTGATGGGTTTGCTCCACGACTGTAGTTTTAGAATGTTGAACATAAAACAACCGTGCTGAGTTCTGAAGTCGCTCACAAAATGTTGCGGCCTCGGTGAGCGGCCTCGGTGAAAGGTGGGTAACTTGCGGCTACATTAGCCCGTTAGCAATACCAGAAAATTGTTCACTTATCAACCTGTGGAAATGCGTTGCCCGCAAGCTCGCTGACATCGATAAATCTCTAGTCCATTGTAGCCACGGATCACTGACGGGACTCGATAACATTCCGACGCCATAGAAATCCTTAAAGAACGAGTCGGAGAATTTTGGGCGATCAGCGTGCAGGCCTTCGCCAATTTTTTCCAATGACGATGGCGGCACACCATCTGGGTTGTCTTGGGTTTCCAGCAAGTAAGGTACAACAGAAGAAATCAAAATGGCAGATTGAAGGTTTTTCGCACGATGCCGCAAGATGGAACGAGCTACTTCGCCACCTCCCGAAGAGAAACCGACGATCCCCATAGAGAAACCAACGAAGGCAGCGTCGGTCAGGTGCAAGGCGGCCATCAAGTCGTGCAAATCATTGGTGAGATTGTCGTAGTCATAACTATTCCAAGGCTGGTCATATCGTCCGAGCCTACAACGATCATAGGCGATGGTTTGAAAACGGGAATCGGTCAGCGGTAGCGCAACATTGCCCCCACTGTCAGCATTCAACGGCCAGCCGTCGGTTATTGTCACCGGCTGACCAATGCCCCAGACCTTTGTGTCGAGACCGACCAGGTCCTGCGTTTTGACGATCATCGAGTGTACCTTGCGGTTGTAATTGAGTGCGGTTGTGATTCATCAATCGGCCGATGATTCAACAAGCTCGCTACAGGGCAAACGCCATGCCAGACTAAAGACTTGGTGACAAGCTGCCAGTTCGTGTCAAAATTGTGGCAAGTGCGTATAAATGGTATTGATCGAACTCAAACCATGTTGATCGACCTGCAGACGCGGCACCAACTAAATTCATTTCGAATTAACTTCACGCGCGATGCCGCACAAAACCTTTAGACTCGCACGTTTTGACAGCCGATACGTCGAATCGAAAATCACACCTCACTTGCCCACCGTGTTTTCTAAACTGGATAAGTACGTGGCGCGAAATTTGCATTCTCGGCGCGTCCATTCAGGCAGGGTGGCAATTATCATGGTCCTGAAAGACGCGCACTCCAACGAACCCTCGACCGACGGCCTCCGCTGGCTGGCGGATGGAGAGACCGCCAAACGAGCGAACGCCCTTTTTTTTCAACGGGCCTTCGATGATTGACGGATTGTTCGCAATACGGACCGCGAGCTGGCCGTTCAGGCCTACGTTTTTAAGGCTTATATTTCTTTCTGGTTGTTTGAAAAGGTTTTTCTCTCAAGGAGTATGTAGATGCGAGGCTGGATAGCGAAGGACGAACGACAATACAAACACATCAAAAAAACGCAACTCGAGCGTGGCAGCGACGAGGATACGGCTCAGGAAATCGCCGCGCGTACGGTGAACAAACAGCGGCGCAGCGAGGGCCGGACAAAGAACAAGACGACTCAAGGAACCGGCAATCCGAATAAACCACTGCAGGATCGCTCGGTGGATGAACTTCGCAACATTGCCCGCGAAATGGACATTAGCGGGCGTAGCAAGTTGACGAAGAAGGCAGACTTAGTCGCGGCGATTCGAAAGAAAAGGTAGTAGGATTAAACAAAATGCATTCGGACAGCAGGGAAGTAGGTTTGGTCGTAGTCGAAAACTGTCAAATTATGCAAGAAACATGTCCCAGAACCTAAACGTATCCCAAAACCTCTTAGCCGTGGGGCACTAGCCGCTGATTTATTCGGTCGATCAGGACGCTGTCGATTTGGACGATGTCGCGTTTCGGCTGATGATTCCGATCAGTTTGAAGATTGGATTTAAATCGAAACAATGGCAGCTATAAGTTGGCAGCCTGTCGCTAGTGTCAAAAAAAGCCAGCTTGTCGCAACACGGGTGCGCGAACAAGCTGGCGGCTTCTTGACTCGGGTTATTTTGACTCGGGTTATTCCCAATAGGGACGGACGCCGAAGTTTTGATGTGTGACTGTCTCCCATTTGGGATCAGCCATATTGGGCCATTTGTCTTTGTCAAACCCATCTGCGTTCTCGAACGTCTTTTTGTCCGCGTCCATTCGCAAACATTTTTCGCTCTGATCTAATGTCAACGCGCCCATCGGGATAGCGAACAGTTTGTTTCCCATTCCCAGGAACCCGCCGGACGTCATCACAATATACGCGACTCGGCCGCTGTCGCAATCAATCATGATGTCATGAACGCTGCCAAGCGTTTCGTCGCGATTGTTTTTAATCGTATCACCAGTAAGTGTCGATGCAGAAAGTTGGTGGCGTAAAGTTGAAGTTGCCATGTGTGTCTCCTCGATTGCAAAAAAGTTAAAGTGAATCGCTGTTAAAAACTACCAGCGAGTGGTCTGTCTCCGCTTCTGCGTGGTGGCGACCGCAGCAAGCTAATCCATAGTCTGTAAGGTCGTGGCTACGATTAATAATGCACGGTTTAAAACTCAGCCGACAATGACAACCAGTCAGTTTTCAAAGCCTGGTTATGAACCGTTAAAAACGTCAAAACGTCGCTGCGGTTATTCGTTGTCGTGGTCACTCGTCGTCGCCATTCCCCATGGCAGAAGAAAAATACTGCTAAGGTTAAAAAAATGGGCGTTGCTGCTAGCCGTTGCTGCCGGACTTGGAACCGCTGCTCGGCGTAGTGGCGTCTTGCGACGCCTTCGATCCGGATTTGCGCGAACTAGGGCTATTTTGTGAATCGTATGATTCATCCGAATCGGACTGTTCGCTCGCCTTCTTCGTCTTCAGTTGGTTGCTGATATCCTGCACACCCGAGACGCGTTCGATCACATCTTCCACATGGCGGCGGCACTGACGATCACAGACCTTGCCCGTCAAAGTCACTTCGCCATCCTTTACTTTGACTTCGATTTCACTGGCGTCGATGTCGTCATGATCTGTCAAACGTTGATTGATATCTTCGGTGATCCGCTCGTCCGAACGCTGGTAGCCCTTGGGGCCCCGTCCGGCATGCGATTCTCGCTGTCGATTGCGGTCCGAGATTCCGTAGGCCGATTCGCCGTCGCCAAAACCGCCAATGCCCGAATTGGTCCGTTGCCAATTCGCGCCGCCACCGGTTGCCGAACGGTCTTGGCGGAAGGATGCGTCGTCGCCGCTACGGGACGGCTGATATCCGTACTCGTCATCACGGCGTCCGTACGGCCGATCGAGATTGCGCTCGCTGCGGTAAGTTCGATCTCGATAGTCACGATTGCCTTCGCGATAATCGCGACCACGGTAGTCTTCGTCGCGATAGCCCCAGTCGCGACTGCCCCGTTCGCCATAACCCTGTTCGCCATAGTTTCGATCGCCATAGGTTCGATCGTAACCGCTGTCGTCACGCCGTTGATTGTAGCCGCGATCCTCAAAATCTGGACGCCCTATGCTTCCCCAGTCACTGCTCTGATGTTGACGCCAGTGTGGCTGTCGGCGCCCTTGCAATTCTTCGTCTCGATGCCAACTCGGGCCTTGATCGTAACGGCGTTGATCGTTGCGCGCTCGCTGGCGATCGATTTGCTGGGGGTACCCGTAGCTGGAACGCGGCGGGTAGTTATGGTCGTCGTAATGCTGGCCTTCGTCAAAATTCGCTTCTTCGCGATAGTTGGGTTCGGCTACGTTAGGTTGGGCTAGGAAGCGGGAAGAGCCGTGACGACGATTTCTGGAATCGAAATTTTCATGTTGTGGATTTTGGAACATCTTCTTTCCTCTCTGACAAATGGATTGACCTTCGATTCGCAGCGGCCACCTGACAGCGACGCTGCTGTCAATCGGTTGATTCCAATGGGTACCGCTACGATGAAAGATGTTGAGTCGATTGGTGATGCAAAATTCATGCCGCGGAATTTTTTGACACTGGCATTCGCCAGGGTTCGATCGGGACTCCCCAATGGCACGGGATTTGCGATCGATTGCGTGTAGGCTGTGAGTTCGTAGATTGCGATCGGTGGCGTAACCACCAGCCGCCAAGTGATGAACCAACGCGATCAACAACGCGACGTCTCTTCTCAACCCAGCGTTGCCTTTCTTTGCTGTAGGTTGCGCGCCGGGAATCCAAATTGACTCCAGGCTGCTCACAAAAGCATCTACACAAGATATATAAAATAAACGGTTAACGATAACAATAAAACGCACGACAACATTAAAACGCACGATAACAATAAAACGCACGACCAACTTTCTAAATGAGGTATATCATAGAACGTTTTGCAGAATTCGACTTGCGACGACTGACCGGTGATTTGGATCGAACCGCATCATCCGACGCAGCGTCTTGTGATTCTCTTTCGCCCCTTGTATCGGGCGGGACGTGAAGTCGCCAGAACCTGATTTGTTTTGGCAACCTGATAAAATCGGCCCGCCAACAGCGACAGAGCGTTGACGGTGATGAAGATCCGATCAAAGCGTTTCTGGATCCGCTCGTTCAAGTCTTGGCCGATGATCCGCATAGATGCATTCTTGCAGCTACCCCGAAAAAGGCTCGGCTACTGCGGCTTCAATGTTCGGTGTGGACGATTTGCAACCAGAGAGCTATCCTCGAAAACTTGCGCGGAAGCGGAAGACATGATCAACTGTATCGCGATTCACACAATCCTTCACGGTGGCAGACCTTAACGGTGGCAGAGTCGTCACACTGCCCGCGCGAGACGAATCAAATTCGGTTTCTTCCGAAGAACCACGAGCGGAAACGGATCCGATCGTTGAAAGCGATCCCGAACTGAATTCTGGCGTGGCAGTAATTTTTTTGTTCACCGACCACGCATTTCGTGCAACAGGTCGAAGGGTAACGCAGCGAATGAGGCGTCAATATAGCAACAATATGCCGGCACAGCCAGTTTGAAGAAACCGCACCCGACCACGAACTCCCAGTTTATTAAGTAAACTTGCAATAGAGTTTTGCGTAGCTCTGTTCAAAATACAAGCTGGCGACTTATCGCGATGCTGACACAACTTGGCCGCTTGTGACGGCCATTCTATTTTGAAGTGGGCTTTCGGTTTTGGAACGGGATTTGCAACTTTGACATACCGTAACCTTTCCCGTTCGGCTTCTCCACCCGGATTTGCACAAACGCAAGGCGCACTTCCAAACTTCTGTACGGTTGTCGTTGCTAATGCGACCTTCTTTCATTGCGGTGTCGTTGCGACCTTTACGTGTTTGCGCTTTTGCTGGCTGGAAAGCAATCACAGCGGGGTGTCACTAACCACAGGTTCAAGGAGAAAACAGAATGAAAATCTTCAGAAAAAAAATTTGTCCGCCCAAGTCTTGGCTGATAGTGTGTCCTATATCTTTTCTCATGGGAATGTTCGGAATCGTGACGTTTGCAGTAGGAGCGACTCCCCAGGACACTTCCGAAGACCGCGACCCATACTACGAAGACGACGCTTGGTATGACATCACAGAATGGTTCGACGGCAACGACTACAATCCGACGGACGAATCCGTTTGGCGCTGGGACGATGAAACGTACGATTATTTCGACAATCTAAACAGCTTTGATTACGATAGAAATTGGAATCCGTACTACGATGATTCGGACTACGGTTACTATAGTGACTACGACTTGCAAACGGATGACTACGATACTTTTGCCGATGACAATTACGAATATGATTTCAGCTACAACTATCAGTACCCCTATGTTTATTCTCTTTATTGGCGAGAGAATGCCGACGCCCCAGGGTTGAGCAATCAGACGTTTGATTTCGGTAATGGAAAGGTCATTTTTGGCTTTGACTGGGACAATGATGGGTTATCGGACTACGCTACTCAGTATTTTGACTACGATGCAGATGGCCACTACGATGCCTACCGTTACTACAGTGACACGACCGGTGATGGCTCGTTTGACGCCACGCGATTCTATACGTTTAACGATGCTGTGAACGAGTCCGCAAGCAAAACTCGGACCGGTGATGGCCAAGAGG
>JBGSIY010000125.1:0-6821 GCA_041742275.1 Pirellulaceae bacterium
TTTTCAGCTTGTCCGAAGCCAAATTACCGACTTATATTCTGCCCGCCTTTCCGGCCGTGTCTTTGCTTTTAGGAGCTATGCTGCGGCAACGATTATTCCAACAAGATTTTGTAACTCCTCAGCAAGATTGGTTTTGGCAAGTTCCTCTGCATTCCAGCAGAGTTTTATTTCTAGGAGTCGCTCTTGCTATTTTGGCTGGATTTTTCATTCAAAATCGACAAAATGATTTGAATGAAATTTGGCTATTGAGCTTGTTGCTTTTGGCAATTTCCCTGCTCAGTTTCGTCCAAATTTTCCATAATCCTCGTCTGTGGAGATGGTTGGCGAGTGCCGGACTGGGGCTTTTGTTGATCGGTATCGTTGTTGAAATGCTTGTTCCCATTATTTCATACCAACGTTCGATCTATGTTGCTGCGCGTGAAATCAAACAGCAACCTGGCTGCGATACCCTGCCCATTGTATTTTTCGAGCATGAGGATTACGGCAGCGACCTTTGGTTTCGAGACCAGGAGGCGATTTACTTCGATGACGAAGATAGCCGGCAAATGGTCCGTTTCTTGAAATCAAAGCAACATGTATTGATCATTTCTAGAGACCATGACGTCCACGAATTGTCCAAGAATCTAGAATGGCCCTTGGCGATCTCGAAAATTGCCGATGCCAGACACCTCTATTTCTGCCACGACCGACAGGAAAAAGTATCGGTCCCGAAATTAGATGAATCGTGGTCAGAAAATCGAGATTGATACGCCTGTGCGATCAATGTCCCTCTATTCTGCCATCTCGATTTAACCATCCACGAATTCGCTCAATGTCTGCCCGGGGAGAGGTCGGCGATAGAGCAAACGCTGAATCAAGCGAGAGGATCCGGCAAATCCATCTCGGTCGTAGTGCCAATCGCGATGCGTGGGAACCAATTCATCAAAATAGGGCCAAGGTGCAAAAGGTTCGCGACCGAGCTCTTGTTGCAATCGTCGAGAATCCATCGTTACATTACCAGCACGGGGTGGCACGGGCCCGGCCTCGATGCGATAACAACCGACAAGATTTTCCGGACGATAACCACCGACGCGATTGACGATCTGCGCAATTTGATTCAGCGATAAATGCCGAGTTCCACCTAAATGATAAATGCCAGATTGGTTGCCCGCCAACAGTTCCTCACAGACTTCGTTTAAACAATCAACATAGGTCGGCGTTCGCACTTCGTCGTAGTACAACGTTGCCGGCTTGTCCTTGGCAAATCGAGATTGAATCCAATCGATGGCACCGGCATGGCCATTGAAGCTCACGCCCATGGGCAAACTGATGCGTCCCACACAAGCCTGAGGTAAACGAGACAAGATGATCGACTCGGCCTCGACCATCGTTTGCCCATAGACTGTTACAGGGTCGGGTTCGTCCGATTCGATATGACTTCCCCCTTGCGTACCTGAGAAAATCAAATCGATCGATAAATGAACGAAGCGAATTCCTGTCCCCTCAAGGGCATCGACCAATGAGTCAACGCAGTCCACATTGACGCGTCGCGCCATCTTCGGATCGAGCTCGCACGATTTTAACGCACAGCTCCCGCCGCAATTGATTACCGTACGAAAGCCTCCTTCGCGAATCAACCGTTTCGTCTCGTCTCGGTTCTCCAAATCATGGGCAATGATCCCTTCGCCGCTCAAGGGCCAATTGTTGACCGGGCGCTGGCCGACCGCCGCGGTTCCATATCGTTGACGAAAAAATGCGAAGGCGTTTAGTCCCGAGACTCCGGCAATTCCCGTCACCAATACGGGCAAGCGATCAGCCTGGGCCAACAACTGCGGAAATGTAGCCGCCGAAGGCAAGCGCAAACGCTGGACTTGGAACTCGCGTCTCGCGGGGGAAAAACTCGTCACTTATGCTGCGTCCATTCTTAATTTGGGGGTTGGCATCTAATGGCCAAAGAGTAATTTTTGAACAAATCTGATGAGCCCACCCCAATTTTTTATATTGTCGCAGCACGAGGAATGAGCACAAAAAAACTGGGTACAAAAAACCGATCGAGAGGCACAACCTGCTGCGAGAACAGGCGCCTTTCACTATAGTTTAATGCAGCGAATTTTTTTGCGAATGGCGCCTCGGCCAATCGTTCTCAGATTGCCGGAACTTTTCATCCGCAATCCCGGCGTTTTTCTGAACATCTACCCCCGTGACCGACATGGTAACTGACTCAAATTCCTTGGACTTCCAAACGAAAATCTGTGGCATCACCAATCGACTGGACGGGCAGAAGGCAATCGAATTGGGCGTTGGGGCGATTGGCTTGAATTTTTACCCACGGAGCCTGCGTTCGGTGAACCCCGGCGACGCCCGCGACCTATGCCTTCACTTTCGACAAATTGGGAAACCGGTGGCACTCGTCGGCGTCTTCGTCAACGAATCGCCCGAAACCATTCGAGAGGTCGTTGACCTATGCCAACTTGATTTCATTCAACTGCATGGCGACGAACAACCTCAAATCGTTCAACATCTTCCGGCCTCTCGAATTATTCGCGCACTCCGCATTCCCGCCACGAGTAACGGTTGGGAACAATCGCAAGGTCTCTGGCATGAGTGGCTCGCGGCAGGAGTGAATCAATTCCTGGTGGATGTCGCGACTCAGGGAGCCTATGGCGGAACAGGGAAACAATTGGACTGGGCAAGCATTGGTGGCAATTCGACAACCAGACCCGGCAAGTTAATTTTGGCCGGCGGACTCAATCCCGACAATGTCGCCGCCGCGATTGATTTGGCTCAACCCCATGCGGTGGACGTTGCCAGCGGTGTCGAAGGATTGCCTGGCAAAAAAGATCCTCAATTGATGGCCGAATTCCTCAAGGCGGCCAACGACGCCTTCGCTCGGTTAAATCCCGCTCATCCAAAGAACTAGCCACCGTGTCCCCTCCCAGCTTTTGTTTTGGCAACGAGTTTTCGACATGGTTTTATTTGACCGAGAATTTTGAATCAGCCCAGCGGCGTTAGCAACGGTTCTTCCCCCCCCAACATTTCGCATGGCCGTGGGTGTGGTTTACTCAGTCCGGATGTGAACCGGCGCAAACGCTCAAACGGCGAGGCGAGGGTTCGCACAGCGGCAAAAAATCGTCAGAGTCAACTTTAACAAAATCTCGCTCCCTTTCGGCACCCTTTCAACCCATCCATTCCAATTCGATCGGACGGAGAGCACTAAAATGTTTCTCTTTGCTCCGCCAAATCTTGGTGGGATGGTTTATACTGATAGGCGGTCGAGCGGCTATCTCGGAATTCGCTCGACTCTTTCAATCGTTTGCAATCATTGGCTAAATTAGTCGCAAGGAGTAAACATCCGTGGATGTTCAAAAATTTTCCCGCAGAAGGTTTGTTGGAGGCGTTAGCGCTGGAATCGCCATGAGTTGTTTGAGTCTGCCGTCGGCTCGTGGGCGATGTGTCCTTCAAGAGCCCACAAGTGGCCCTGCTCAAGAACCCCTCTTTAAAATATCTTTGGCCCAATGGTCTCTGCACCGGGAACTGCAATCGGGCAAACTCAATAACCTGGATTTCCCGAAAGTCGCCAAAGAGGACCTGGGGATTGCCGCCATCGAATACGTCAACAGTTTTTTCAAAGACAAAGCACAAGACGCCGCCTATTTGGCCGACCTCAACCAGCGATGTAGCGATCTGGGGGTCAAACAGCTCCTGATCATGTGCGATGGCGAGGGCCAATTGGGAGATCCGGACGAACGAGCGCGTATTGCTGCTGTCAAAAATCACCATCGCTGGGTCGACGCCGCCAAAACCCTCGGCTGCCATTCCATTCGCGTTAACGCGGCTTCCAAGGGGAATTATGAAGAACAACAAAAACTAGCCATCGATGGCCTCAGCCGCTTGTCCGAATATGCTGCCACGGCCGGGATCAATGTAATTGTCGAAAACCACGGAGGACTCTCCTCCAATGGCGACTGGTTGGCGGGAGTGATCCAGGCTGTCGGCAAGGACAACTGCGGAACGCTTCCCGATTTCGGCAACTTCCGTATCCACGGGGAAGAATGGTTTGATCGTTACAAAGGTGTCGAATTGTTGATGCCGTTCGCCAAAGCCGTAAGTGCCAAGAGTCATCAATTTGACGTCGAAGGGAACGAGACCAAAACCGACTACCTCCGCATGATGAAAATTGTCCTGGACGCCGGCTTCCGAGGTTATGTCGGAATTGAATTCGAAGGCCCCGGAGACGAACGCCAAGGCATCTTGGCGACCAAGAAACTTTTGGAACGTTGCCAACTCGAACTGGCAAAATAGACGGGAAGACAATCCCTTTAGCCAATCTACCTATTCTGAACAACTAAGACCCAGATCACTCACGTGATTTGGGTTTTTTGCGTTTTACGGAAAAAATCCAAGGTTTTCACTCACATCAGCCCTAGTGGACACTTACAAAACGCAACTCAGCGACCTGCTCAGATATTGTGCAGCTTTTTTGTGCACACTTTTTACGCACGACTGCGCTGTCAATTTGCAGAATTGAGTGATTGACGTAAGTGCTTGCAGTTTAATGACATTACTTCGGTCGTTTGCCAGGGGCGGAAGAGTGGGGGGTAAAGAGTCGCGGAGCAGTGCGACTCCACGGAAACAAACTGATTTCGACCCCCTGAAAGGAGTCCCTTTATGAATGAACATTCACCTTTAAAACCGGCCGGCCCCATCGGCTCAATGAACGGCAGCCTGAGCACTGGTTCGACGCTGGCCGGCAATACACAGGGCAATTACATACCGGGCAGCAACATACCGGGGAGCCAAGGCTCGCCTGGCAATACTGGAATGGGAATTCCCGGATTGAATACTTCGGCTCCCTCCACAGAAAACTTCACCACCCGCTGTCAAAAAGTCCTGGCGGTGGCCAAACAACTCCATCAGGGCAACCCGGACTGGGTCACTTTCTTTCGCGAAGTCTTGGGGGTTGAGGGAGCGGCACGCAGCGTATTCACTTCCCAGCAAGAATTCATCGCTTTCGAAAAATCTCCCGAGTTCGCCGATATTCAGGCTTTGGTCAATAATCTGCGGAATCGCAAGATATCCCCCAGCGCCATCAATGAGCCGACGCGGGTGATCACGGTTCGACTCCCCGAGAGTCTGCATGAGGCCCTCAAGGCTGAAGCAAACGACCACAACACCAGCATGAACAAGTTGTGCATCTCTAAATTGCTACAGGTGTTGCTGGATGGCCCGAAGGCCAATGCAGCTCAGCGGGGAACAAATGTTCCCGTCAGCCAACCCACTGCTCCTGCCGCGCTGGCTGGCAGCACCAATTTCCGCTCGACCTACGGCAGCACGACCACTCCCGCCGCGAGCCAAAATAGCGGTTACCGATACGGACAATAGTATTCCGAACAGAACGGCGATTGCGAGTCGTCCTCACCGCGGAAGTTTGCTTCACAGAAGATCATAAAAAAAGGCAGCCTAGGATTTGCGTTCCTAGGCTGCCGATTCTATCACGTCGATTCGAGCCGCTCGAAGTCAGGCCCCTAACTTGATTGCGTGAGTCTCATGAAGACCAGTTCATGCTACCGCTGCGTTCTTACTAGGTTGACTTGGCTCACCGGCTAAATCCAGTTCGTGTCTGAGGATGAGCATGTCGTCGGGTGCTTCGATTCCTAACCGGACTCGATCACCAGAGACGCGCACGATCGTCAGGACGATCGAATCTCCGAGTTTAATTTTTTCGCTTTCCTTCCGGGAAAGTACTAACATATATCGAATCTCCTAAAAGCTAATAATAAATGAATTTATGAATTCGGTTGATCACGCAACGGCATTCAATTTTGCGCGATGAATTTTTTCGCCTGTTGAGCCATAAAATATTATCGAATTAGTAACGTTTTCCCAAACGGCCGTTGATTTGACGCTGCGAGGTCCATGAAGGCAAAAGAGAATGCCGCACGACTTTCCGCATTTCATTAATAATTTTTCGGTGACCTGGAAAACACCCTCTTCGAAATCATTTAATTGACACAACGTGCGAGAAACAAATTGTCGTAGTTCGACGAGGTCTTGAATCTCTAAATTGTCGTGCCGCATAGTCGGCTTTGTCTCCTTTAGGTTACAATTCGCGTTGATCGCAATCGATTAAGTCGGGCTTCAAAAAGGAACACTGAGTCCGTTTGGGAAATATCGGCTGACCTTACTGATCCAGTGATAGCAAAATGGTGTTATTTTGTAACGGTTACGAAAGTGAGCCGACATGGCAAACACAATTAACACAACCCATCCAAGTCAACCTAGTAGCGCGATAGTTTCAAGAGGCATGACGTGAAAAAAAGTGTCGCCAGTAATCAACAACAGCAAACAATTTTGAAAAAAGATTAATGAGTTTCCGTGTTGATACGACCGAGTTTCGCGGCCCCATCGACTTGTTGCACTTTCTGGTGCGCCGCAATGAAATCGACATCTCTCAAATCGCTTTGGCGAAGATCGCTCAACAGTTCCTAGAGTACATCGAAGTGCTCGTGGAACTGAATGTCGATTCGGTCGGTGACTTCTTAGATGTAGCCAGCCGCTTGGTTGAAATTAAATCGAAACATTTGTTGCCACGTCCTGAAGAAACAGAGACCGAGGAGACATATATCGATCCTCGCCAAGACTTGGTGCAACGTTTGTTGCTCTACAAACAGTTCCGCGATGCAGCAACAATGTTGGAGGAACGCTCTGCGTCTTGGCAAGATCGCTACCCGCGACTCCAAGACGACCTGCCACCTCGACGCTTGGATCTCGCCGATCAACCCGTTCGCGCTATCGAACTTTGGGATTTGGTCAGCGCCTTTGGACGCGTCTTGCGTGACAAG
>JBGSIY010000126.1:0-3248 GCA_041742275.1 Pirellulaceae bacterium
CAAACTTATGTCGCACTTAGGCAACGCTCAGACACTTATGCTACTGGGATTCACTTTCCTGGGTCAACGCGGCTTTTTTTTCAAAACGATCCGTCGCTGAAGAATGCTAGCAGGCTGTCTTTTGCGATTGACCGTCACACCCTTAAAAATTACAACAAACCAACGTCGAACCAGGGCCGGTGATTGACTAGATTTTCAAACCGTTTGATTCGTGTTGTTAGATCATGCATGTTGACAACAGAATCAAACGGTGCTGATCCTTTCACTACCAGTAGCCATGCAACGCGACACTCATTTTCGCAGTGCTAACGTTTTGCGAATTTGTGGTTTGCTTCTGGAAACCTTTTACAAACAAACAAATTTTTGTGCACTTGAGTGCCCGGCAACCTCAACTACCTCCGGCGAGCAAGGACGCTCGTTTTTTTGGATTAAGGAATGCTATCCATGGCAACAGCAAACAGCCAAGCGGTGATTATCCTGCCGTATTTTTGCGAAGAAGAAGTTCTTCGTTACCAGCAGACCGCACAATGGCTTGAGAAAAACTGTTCACTCCCCTTAGCGTGCGAGTTTATTTTGGCGGCCAGTCCGAAGACCACCCCCAGTGACTCGCTTTATCGCAGTTTTGCTCGGGTAGGGTCGGTAAGACATTTCCAATGCCCTTCGCAAATTTTTGGCTACCCCCAAGGCCCCACGGCGATGTTTTGGGACTGCATGGATTTCGTGCAAACCCATTATTCAGGTCCTGGTTTTAGCCTCTGGCTGGAATCCGACATGGCATTCACCAAACCAGATTGGCTAGAGCGACTGAACCGGGAGTGGTTCAGCGAGCCCTCGCCACCTTTGTTGATGGGTTGTTATGTTCCAGAGGTTTATAAATTCCGCTGGTTACGGCAAAAGAAAAAAATCCTCGATCCACACATCAATGGCGGGGCTTGCTATTCTCTGGACTTCGCTTCTCGTATGCCAAACGAGTCCCGTGAGGGTGTCTTCGATATGGCCGTCTACCACTACGCCCAGCAAGCCGGGCATGTCAAGGCAACGAACCAAATTTCGTTCTCGACCGTCAGCCGCATTCGACGCGACCTGCTGGACGATCGAACCTGTGTGTTACATGGGTTCATGCAGGACAAAGATCGTTTTATCAGCCAATGCGTCGCCCCCATTTCCGCGACCGAACGAAGGCAACGTTACCTACATCCACTTCATGACCAAATGGAACTTTTGCGTCGACGTGTGAGTGTTTGTTTCTTTCGCCGAGGACGCCAAGCCATGTTGGAAAGTGTGTTACTGGCCAAGCAGCGACTTCAGCATCACCATTGAATGTTAAACCCGGAAACAAAAATCGAGACGGGAAGGCTATGATTGTTCACCATTTTTCAACCTTTCCCCATGGAGGCGCCGCGATCGCGGCATCGCGTCTACATCGCTCGTTATTGGAGACTAAAACACGCAGTCGTTTCTTTTACAGTCATGATGATCGCAGTGACGAAGCCAAATTATCGACGCCCGGGAATCAGTGGGAGCGACTGGAAACGACGGCTCCGGCCCATTCATCGTGGTTCAATCCCCTGGTTCGTCAAACTGAGAAAGCCCGTTTTCGACGAATTACCGAGGCCTATCGTCAGCATGTACAATACCGGCCATCGGGCACAGAAACCTATTCTCTGGCGGAACAGTTAGAGGGGGTTCGTCTGGAATCCGACACTTTGAACGCTGATATTTTGCATTTACATTGGATCGCGTTCATGGCAGACTACCCGAGTTTCTTTCGCTCTATCCCGGCCACTCAGCCTATCGTCTGGACACTACATGACATGAATCCCTTTACGGGGGGATGCCATTTCGACAGTGGCTGCGGCCGGTTCGCGACGGGTTGCGGTAGTTGTCCCCAGATTGACAACTCAGGTCCCGATGACGTTTCTCGATTTTCCCTGTTGGTGAAGCAAAAGGCTTTGGCAGGACGCCCGATCCATGTTGTAGCGCCAAGTCGTTGGATGTTATTACAAGCGCAACAGAGTCCTGTTTGGCCCGACACGACATCGTTTACACAAATCAACTATGGTTTAGACCTGAAGGTATTTCACCCGATACACAGAAGAGAAGCTCGCCGAGCCTTGGGTCTGCCCATGGATGCGACCATTGTCGGTTTTGGCGCCGATCAGCTGAACAACCCGCGAAAAGGGGTCACTTATCTGCAGACCGCTCTGAGACAATCTGGTTCGGCGTATAAAAACTTGGAAGCCCTCGTTTTTGGCAATGGTCAAATCGATCGGCCTGCTTGGGCCGTGAATCAAATTCACTCCTTGGGATTCGTCTCCGATGCCCATCAACAAGCTTTGGCTTATAGCGCCTGCGATTTCTTTGTCATCCCATCGACCGAAGACAATCAACCTCAAATGGGAATCGAAGCGATGGCCTGCGGTGTCCCGGTTCTTGGCTTTCGCAGCGGTGGGCTCGCAGAAATGATTACGGATTCCGTCGATGGAATCTTAGTGGAGCGACTCAATGCCACGGCCTTGACCGAAGCAATTGATTGGATTTCCGAAAATGAGGAGTCGCGGCGTTTGATGTCCAAGCGAGCTCGGGCAACGGCGTTGCGCATCTTCGACTGCCACCAACAAACGCAACGACACCTTGAGATTTATCGGGAACTGTCTCTCCTGCAAAACACCACCCACCACCGCCGAGCCGCCTAAATACCAGCCCCGCCCCCCAACCAACAAGGTGAACCAACAAGGAACCAACAAGGTGCCACCCCCCTATTGACTTCCCTGCTCTCATTGGTATATTTGAGATATTCCATTTATTTGCAGGAGAATTGCCATGCCACGTCCTCCACGGGCCGAACAGTTTGATCCGGCCGAAGTTTGTGTAGTACATACAGTCCAAAGATGTGTCAGAAAATGCTATTTGGCCGGGTTTGACGCCGTTTCCGGGAAAAACTACGAATCCCGACGCGAGTGGATTCGGCGAAGACTGGAGGTCCTAGCTGCCGTCTTTGGCATCGATGTCCTGACCTACGCTATCATGTCCAATCACATGCATCTGATCCTCCGCACTCGGCCCGATGTCGTCGAAACGTGGTCCGATCGCGAGGTAGCCCATCGCTGGCTCCGTCTGTTCCCCGGCCGCAGGCTCGACGAATACCTGGGCGAACCCACTGAGAACGACATCGATGCCCTGGCTGGTAACTCCGACCGCATTGCCATCATCCGCACACGCCTGTCCGATATCTCGTGGTTTATGCG
>JBGSIY010000127.1:0-4870 GCA_041742275.1 Pirellulaceae bacterium
ATCGTATCTACCGAAACGGATATCGGCTTGAGACGTATTCCGCGGGTGCGGGTCCCCTGATGGTTCGCATCTACAATAAAGCCCTTGAGACTATCAACGATCCCTATAAACGTATGGTCATGATTCAGGAACGCTGGGGCAAAGATTGTCAATCAGCCGTGCGTGTTGAATTCCAATTAAGGAACAAGGCGTTAAAACGATGCTTCAACGTTACCACGGTTGAGGAGTGTTTTCAAAATCTTTCTACCATTGCCCATTACGTTACCTCTCAATGGTTCCGCTTGGTTACTAGCTTCGATCGAAAGAATCGAAATCATGAACGAGCGACAAACACACCTTTCTGGGAACAAGTCCGCTGTTGTTTCTTTCAATGGACAGGCGAGGCGAAAGAGCGTGACGTTAACACACGGCGAACCATTCCGAATGTGAAGCAACTAACGTTACAAACGTTGGGGTGCATTGTCTCGCTGGCTGCCAAACAAGGCGAAACATTTATTGAGATTATCAACCGTCTGCGTGCTGAATTCAGCCCTGAAATAGCAGCGAAAGTAGATTACAAGCGGTTGCAACTCGCGTGCTCTGGTCGATCGGTTCTTACCTTCGATGAAAGCGAGGCTCCGTTCTGATGGAATATCAACAACAATTCAAAAGGAAACCTCAAGGTCTCTGGGCATGGCGTGAAAGGATTTATATCCCCTGCCCTTTGAGATTGAAAAATCAATTTGCGGAGCAAGCCAGAAAGCGTGGTATCTCGCAAGCTGAGTTGGGCACACTCATTGTTGAATGTGCTATGGAAAACGATCTTTGGTTAACGATTGCAGTTATGCAAGGGAGTGCAGAATGAGTATTGGAGATGCAAAAAGTGAAGCACAGTTGGTTTCGTTCATGATTGGCGAAGCGTGCCAAGATATGGAAAATGGAACGAACCGAGAGCACGATTTAGAAACGCTTGAAAGATTGCTCGAACATTGGTGGGAGCGTAAAGAGGTTCGAACAATGTACAACGGGCAGATGATGCTACGCCGGAATAACGATGCAGGAACGCGGGAAACTCCGCGAGTTATCGATGTGGTCATGGCGTTTTGCGAAACGGTAAATTATCAACAACGCCAATCAGCAGCAAGGCGGGCAGCATGACAACAAAACAAATACGCAGTCATTGGCGACAATCGATGCGAATCGAACAGGTCAAGGCGTTACGCTCAACGGCAGAGCGTTTGAAAATGAAGCCAGGTGAACTCCTCGTTCTGATTGTCAACGTGGGCATCCGCCTATGTGGTAAAAAATGTGCCAGGGATGAAACCATGCTGCAACACATCGAAAATGCGTTTAAAGCTATGGACGATTCTAAAGCGAAAGGACAGAGAAGAGGCTCTCATAAAACCATCTGGAATTCTCCCAACGATGGTGGGGAAATGGTGCCGTGCTCCTCGGTCAAGTCCACTTCCTCTCATAAAAACGAGGCTTGTAAATGAGCCTCGTTGGAAGATGCCGCACTAAACAAAACCAAATTACAACGCGGATGTTTGGGAAAGTGCTCTTGATTAAATTTTGCTGTCGGCTTAATTTCGCCGATAGTACAAAAAGACAACGGCCAGCAGGTACAAAGCTGCTGACCGTTGCATGTGATCGGGTCCCGTGGTTTGGGTCCGGTCTTGGTGTGTGGACGTGGTTAGCGTCCACGTTTTTACTCACAGTTCCACAGTTCAAGGCAAAACTTATGAGTGATTCAGATTCTACGGAAAACGCGGAAATCCCGCAACATCGATGGTTGATTAAATCATCGAACCAACGACAGCCCCTGCCCTGTTTCGACGAAGGGTGTCGAAAGTCTCATAAATCGATCGAAACATTATCGGACGTTGGTGGTAGGGTAAAAAAAGGCCCTACTCTAGGGCCTTTTGTTTCAATGGCTCGCGGCATTCACTAGGCTGATGTCCAGTTACGCGTTGTCACCAAATCGGATGGCAATAGCCAACACTGAGATCTTGTTAGACGGTTGTCATCGGTTCCAGATACTGCCCCATCTGGCGAAACTTTTGGTACCGCGATTCAAGAAGTTGCTCCATCGGTTTGACGGACAGTTCGCGGAGGTTTCTTTTGAAATATGTTTTGAGGTTGGCGGCCATGTGATGATGGTCGCGATGGGCGCCACCCAGAGGTTCTTCGATGACATCGTCGACGACTTTGAATTCCTTCAAATGCTTCGAAGTGAATTTTAGGCAATCGGCCGCTCGCGGCGCGTATTCGTGGCTCTTCCACAAAATACCGGCACAACCCTCAGGACTGATCACCGAGTAGTAGGCGTATTGTAACATGGCCACACGATCGCCAACACCGATTCCCAAGGCACCACCGGAACCCCCTTCGCCAATCACGACGCAAATGATCGGCGTCGGCAACCGCGCCATCTCAAACATGTTCTCAGCGATGACTTGAGCCTGGCCACGTTCCTCCGCGCCGATCCCTGGATAGGCACCCGGTGTATCAATAAAGCAAATGATCGGCAAACCAAATTTGGCGGCCAATCTCATTTTGCTCATCGCCTTGCGATAACCCTCGGGATGAGCGCAGCCAAAATAGTTTTCCGTTCGTTCCTTGAAGTCGCGTCCTTTTTGATGTCCCACGACTAAGACTTTTTGTTCGTCGAGTCGAGCAAATCCGACTCGCATCGCTCGATCATCACCAAACTTACGATCGCCATGCAATTCGACGAATTCGCTAAACACGAGCGAAAGATAGTCGACAGTGTGCGGACGATTTTTATGCCGAGATACTTGAACTATTTGCCAAGGCGATAGGTTGGCGTAGATCTCGCGCGTGGTATTGGTAATTTGTCGCCGTAGTTCTCTGAGGCGTTCGGTTTTGGCAGCCGACTCGTCTGCCGAATGATTCATTTCATCGATCTCCGTTTGCAAGTCGGCAATCGGTTGCTCAAAGGCCAAGTAATCCATTGTGTTTCACCTATAAAAATGGCCGACAATAGTCTGTTAACTTTCGTCGGTAGTTGTGTTTGACTGGTAGTTAAAGAAAGTCCTTCGTTTCGCGTTGACGTATCCCGCCTCGGAACATTCGCAGCTTTTTAAAACGTTCTAAAAATTCCCCCATATCGGCCGGTCGATTCTCCGGTTTCTTCGACAGCATTTGGACAACCAGTTCATTAAACTCGGGGGTGATGTTGCGCACCGCCGATTGGAGGCTAGGTGGGGCTGAACGCAAATGTTTGTTCAACAGATCGTCTGGATTGACGGCCGTAAACGGCAATTTGCCTGAGGCGAGTTCGAACAGCATGCAGCCAAACGAATAAACGTCGGATCGAACGTCCAGCTTTTCCTTGCGAATTTGTTCAGGAGAAATGTAGCTTCGAGTCCCTTTAATGGTCTTCGCTCGATTGCCAAAGAGACTAAAACCGGTTTTGATTTTTTGGGCGATCGCAAAGTCGATCAACTTCACATTCCCTTGTTCATCGGCAAGATAGTTGTCAGGTTTGACATCGCAATGCAACCAGCCGTGGTCGTGCAAGTGCTGCAGGCCTTCGGCACAGCAACGCACGATGTCTTGCAAGTTGGCGTCGAAGAACTCCGGTCGCTCCCGCATTTCTAACTTGAGGTTCTTCGCGTTGAACAACTGCATCGAAATGAATGGGATACCATAGGATCCGTGATAGTCGAAGATCTTGATGACATTGGGGTGATCCAATTTTTTGGCAACATTGGTTTCGTGCTTCAGTTGCTCGATCTCTTCTTTGTTGTCTTTTTGGCTTTGCAGCAATACTTTCAAGGCCACGCGTTCTTTCTCACCCTCTCGCGTTGCCTCCCAAACCTGAGTTGTATTTCCGGCCCGAATCAAACGCACCAGTTGAAACGGCCCAATAAAGTCTCTGCCTACTCCCACGGAATTCTCGTTCGCTAAAATGCACTGTTACCTGGCGACCCCCCCGGTTGGCTCCAGGTGTAGTCAACGTAAATCTCTGTGTTACCCGCATATCTTAACCCAGATGTGCCATTCCCAACAGCAAGGTATCCCAATTCCCGTCGCGATTTGCCAGCAGAAACAGGCCGTCGATTGCGGAGATCCGCTGTCAAACGGGCGATGGTGCGATAGCCCCAGTGGATGATTAACCCCCGAACTGAAGGCTATTCCAGCATGAATTTTTCGGGGTAGACGACCTGGACCAAAAACAAACCATGAGGGGGCGCTGTCGCACCAGCCTGGCTGCGCCGAGTCGATTTTAAAACGTCGGTCACCCATTCGGGCGGATGCTTCCCCTTCCCGACTTCTGCCAATGTCCCGGCCAAACACCGGACCATGTTGTACAAAAAACCGTCGGCCGTGACCGAAATGCGAAATAGCGAATAAGGCCCCTGCTCTTCGCAGTCCACTTGAAATCGATTGATGGTTCGCACTGTCGATTTACGTTCCGAACCCACTGTTTGAAACGCTGCAAAGTCATGACGACCCAACAATAGTTTCGCGGCGGCCTGCATCGCCTCTCCGTCTAAAGTTGGAGGAACATACCACCATTGCTGCTGCAAGTGGACGTGGCGGATCGGGCCGCTTTGAATTTGATAACGATAGGTTTTTTCAACGGCGTCTCGAATGGCATGAAACTCAGTCGGCATTTCGGACACACTGATAACGGCAATGTCGTCGGGCAAATTTGCATTCAGGCCTCGCTGAATTGTTGGCACGGACAATTGAGTGTTAGTGCGAACACTGCAGACCTGACCTTCCGCATGGACGCCTGAATCCGTGCGACCACTGGCCGTGATCCGCAACTGTTCTTGTGTCAAACGTGTCCACGCTTGCTCCAATCGTTCCTGAATCGAAATCCCATTGCGTTGGATTTGCCAGCCAACATAACAGGTGC
>JBGSIY010000128.1:0-2317 GCA_041742275.1 Pirellulaceae bacterium
GGTGCGGGTAAGCCGACAACAAAACAAATAGAGGAAGTCACGGATCAATGGGCCTTTTTGGCCAAACACTTAGGAATGAAGCCTTGGATACCCCAAGATTGATCTGGGGATCGAAATGGAATCAATCTCGTTTTCCATTTGGACAACCTTCCTAATTAACGAACAGTGGGTCGATTGTATTGGCAACGACCCTTTTCTTTTGAAGCTCTGCACATGGAATAAAATGCAGCGTTTCGCCGCAACGTCGACTCAACGCGGAACCAAACAAATTCGCGACGGCGGACTGGAGGTGAAGAACCCAGGCGCTGAATTTTCGAGAACGTTTATTTACTTTTTCAAGATCTCCGATTAAGGCTATGAACAAAAATCCCCAAGAAGCACTGCAAGAATTCCGAATAAAAATCGATAGTCTTGATCAACAGCTGATCGAGTTGATCAATGAGCGAGCTCGTTGTGTAGTCGAGGTCGGAAATTTGAAACGAGCAGCGGGCATTCCGATTTACGCCCCTCACCGCGAGTCAGAAGTCCTCTCACGTATTGTAAGTCACAATACCGGCCCTATCGCCAATCGTACGCTCGAGGCAATCTATCGAGAGCTGATGAGTGGCAGTTTTGCTCTGGAACAACCTCTTCGAATCGGCTACCTCGGCCCGATCGGCACTTACAGTCATTTGGCGGCCAAACGGCATTTTGGTTCCAGCGTCGAATACGAAAATCTACGAGCCATCGAAGGCGTATTTGAAGAAGTCGGCCGCGGACACGTCGATTACGGGCTGGTCCCCATTGAAAACAGTACGGGTGGTGGCATTGCTGAAACCCTCGACGCCTTTTTCGAACACCACAATCGCGTGGTGATATACGGGGAAGTGCAATTGGCAGTCCATTTCAGTTTGTTGGCGAATTGTCAGCCACATCAAGTTCAAAAGATCTATTCCAAACAAGAGGCCTTCTCACAATGTCGCAATTGGATCGCAACCCAATACCCGCGCGTCACCTGTATACCCGCCGAGAGCACGGCGGCGGCAGTTAAAAAGGCGCGAGAGGAGCTGGATCAAGACCCCCAATGTGGCACGGCTGCTATCGGTTCCACTTTGGCGGGAGAAATTTATGATATGCATACTCTCTTCGAAAAAATCGAAGATCGCCAAGGTAACATTACTCGGTTCTTGATACTGGCACGAAGCGAAACGGAACCCAGCCAGAACGACAAAACATCGCTAATGTTCACAACCGAAGATCGGGCCGGCGCACTCGTTGATGTTCTCAATGTCTTTAAACGAGCCGGGATCAATTTGACCCATATCGATAAACGACCGAGTCGTGAAGTCAATTGGGACTATACCTTTTTTGTCGATGCTGTAGGTCATCGTCGCGATTTGAAGTTCGCCGAAGTCTTGGGCGAAGTGAAAGCTCATTGCAAACGGATTCACGTGTTGGGCAGCTATCCGCGTAGCATCCGAGTCCTCTAGGCGCGAGCGGGCAACGACCCATTTCCACAAGGTGATTAGATCAAGGGGAGACAGCGAAGATGAAAGAGTCCATAGTCATTATCGAGCAAAAGTGTTTGTTGGGGATAGCATTGGTGATTTTGGGGTTTGGTTTGCCATCGGCCCTGGCTCAGAATTCAGCTTCCCCATCGTGGATTGACCAGAAGAGTACGACCACTGCCAGCCTACGTGGATTGTCGGTTGTCAGTCCCGAAATCGTATGGGCCAGCGGCGCAAGCGGAACGGTGTTGCGCACAATCGACGGGGGAGCATCGTGGCGCAACGTCGGGCCACCCGAATTGCCGGAGCTTGATTTTCGCAGTCTGCACGCCTTTGATGCCGAGAAAGCAGTGATAGCGTCCGCGGGTGATCGCGATGTGATTCTAAAAACAAGTGATGGCGGGACGACTTGGCACACGGTTTATGAGCATCCACGAACGGCGTTAGGGAAGGACGAAGCGTTTTTTGATGCGATTCGATTCTGGGATGATGAACACGGTTTGTTGATGGGCGACCCTATCGACGGTGTTGTGATGGTGATGACCACCGAGGACGCTGGCGAAACATGGACGCGATTGCCAGCCCAAACCGATCTGATGGCGGAGGCAGGCGAAGCGGGATTCGCCGCCAGTGGCACTCATGTCTTTCTTTGGGGTGATCAAAGTGTGGTGATTGGACTGGGTGGCGGAACGACGGACGGGGGCGCCCCACGCTCGCGAGTGTTGCGATCGGATGATCGAGGGGGAACATGGTCCTCGGTGAAAGTCCCGATGCGACGAAATGAGTCCAGTGGTATTTTCTCGATCGTTTCCACAGGTCCAGAACGAATG
>JBGSIY010000129.1:0-3716 GCA_041742275.1 Pirellulaceae bacterium
AAGATCGCGCCGAACCTCGCCATGTCACTCAAATTGCGAACAACTTGGGTGCCGATAATGATCATCCACGCCGTTGAAATCAGCACCAACAACGCCGCTCCATAAATTGTTCGCATGGCAAACAAACGTGGGCGACGCGGCGCAACGACGGCTTCACGAGTAAATATAGGACCAGCCAACACGGATTTGTTTATCCTGACAAGAAAGCAGTGACAGTTTCGAGGCTAACAATTAACCTGTGATAGAATAGCCGATTTGGAACAAAAATTCAGCCCGACCAGACTGTCGAAGACCGCGCGTGGGTGAATCCTGCCGTTCCCCAACGCCAAAAAGCGATCTTGTCCGTTTAGGAGACGGCCAAAACGAAACCGAGTTGCACCCTCATGCCTTTAAAAACCGAGTACAATAGTCAATGGAAAGCCGGGCGGAAATCCTGGGTGGGAGTGCTGGGCGAACAGGTGTTTCTCGGCGCGACAGCGGCGATGGGACCTTAGGCCTCCCCCTGTGACTCGCGGCCATTCTACGCATCCTGAATTCGGATTGGCCGGCACAGGGGACCGGGAGTCGAGGGGGACCGGGAGAGGACTCGGGGCGTTGCTAGAGAAAGCGGAGGGCACGATTGCTGCCAATTGGCGGGCCTCTGGGGAGGCAGCGATGATGAAACAACCCGGTTTGCGGGGCCGAATAGACTGGGGAAAGGACTTGTTTTTTCAGTGAATTTTCGATTTTTCCGGCTTTTTCATTATTATGAACCCGTTTTCAGCCAAAAGGGGTTTAACAACAAATAAAATCCAGCCCGCAAGCGTCATGATTGGGTCACAAGAATCCTCGATGTGTTCCCATGTTGCGACCCGGTGCTGGCCGAATGAAAACGCATTTCAGGGCTTTGGAACTTGGGAAACAAAACGGAAAATCAACCCGACCAAAAAAATCGCCTTAGCGATGATGTGGTTACGGATTTGTTTCACGCTTATCAGCGGGATCTTTTCTATTTCCTACTGGGGATTTTGCGCGATGAGGCCGTGGCGATGGACGTTTTGCAAACGACCTTTGTCAAGTTGATCGAGCAGGGGGGGGGAGTCTCCCAGGGTTCCCTGAAGAGTTGGTTGTTTCGCGTGGCTCACAACGAAGCGATTGAACGCCGCCGTCGAGTCGCCTTGGAGCTTCGCCATCAGGAGCGTCTGGCGGGTTGGCAAGTTGCCAATCACCACACCGACCGTGGCGTTGATGAGTTTTGGGAGGGGTTGGAGCAGCAAGCAGCGGTGAAACAGGCGATTGAAACGCTCTCGCCCGACCAGCGCACCGTGGTCATCAAGCGGATTTACGAAGGGCAAAAATTTGCGGCAATTTCCCAAGAATTGGGGGTTCCTCTGGGAACGGTCTTGACGCGAATGCGAGCAGCTCTGGCCAAATTACGCAGGGTGTTTGCTAGTGATGAGGTACTTGCCAATGATGGGCTTTCTGGTGAGCAGGGGACAGGCAAGTCGTTGTCACGAGATTTGCCACCGCAGTGATGGGAGAAAAAGTGGACGCGATATTTTTGATCAATGAATATCCAAATGATTATTAAAGAGATAGGCGGGTATTCGGTTATTTGGGCTTAACTTTTTTTACTTCTTGGCACTCGTTGAAAAGAGGAAATCCACGGGGCACCTGTGCCGGTTAAAAAAGTTTACGGCTCAACTGAATTTCCCTGCTAAATTGTGACGCGATCTTTTACACCTACGAATAAAAAATACACCTTCAATTAACAAATTTGACTAAAACATCGACAGCCGACATTCCGTTGGCGTCTCAATTTTTGGCACCAATCCCTATGAAACAACCGACAGATCCTACTTCCTTGGGGAGCCCGACGCCCCACTCAGCTTCAGCGGATGCGATGAGCGATACGCAGTTAAGTGATTTGCAGTGGCTGGCGTTTTGTTATCTGGCCAATGAAATGTCATCTACAGAAGCGGCGGCCTTCGAAGATCGGTTGGAATGGGATGTACTGGCTCAATCAGCCTTAATTGAAATGTCCGCGTTGTCGCAGACGATAATCCGGATTCCAGAAATTCAGGTTGACGGGATACGGACGGATTCTGCGAACGCGCTGAGTCCCGTCGCGACAGCCCCCCGCAGTGTTCAATCTCGCAGTGTTCAATCTCGCGGTGTTCAATCTCGCAGTTGGCGAACGGTGTTCGGCGGTTGGGCGCTAGTGGGCTCCTTCATGTTGGCTTTGTTATTGGCTTCGATGTGGTGGAACAATAGTTCGCCGGTTCCCGAACAGGAGCTGGCGAGTCCGGACTTGGCAGAGTTGTGGGCCTCGCAATTTCAGGTCCCGCGTTCGGGCGAGGAGGCGACGGGGTTGGAAATGTTTGTCATGGAAGTGGAAGACAGCGGATTCGAGGATCGATCCCTCTCCAATGAGTTAGTTGACTGTACTTATGACGAGGACGATTGGTTGACGTCTGCTGTAATGGCTTTGGGTGACATGGATGATCTCGATGCGGAAGGGCTTTAGTGTGGTTCCAAAAGATGTTGATATTGGGTGAGCAAACAATGGCTATGGCTGCAAACAACTGGCGCGATCGGCGCGGGGTGAACCAACGAGGTTTTTCGAAGTTGATCGGGGGATTTGGTTTTCTCTGTTGCCTTGCCCCTGCGTTTCTAATACCAGTTACTGCAGTAGTGGGGCAAGACACCGCTGTATCGGTTCAAGATTTAGGGTCGAACCAGGAGACGGACAAAAAGAGACAGAGTCCGGCTCAGGTGGCCGAGCGGAAGGGAGGCGGAAATGATTCTACCAACGACACCCTCAACATCGACTTGGCAAAACGGCGCGAGGTTTTAGAGTTCGTCAATGAACATCAACCAGAAATCAAACGATTGTTAGGGTTGCTGGAAAACAATCGTCCGGGCCAGTACAGCATTGCTTTTCGCTCGCTGGTGCGAGAGGTCGATCGCTTAAAACTGATTCAGCAGCGTAGCCCTGCTCGATTCGATCTAGCATTGGCCATTTGGAAAAATCAAAAATCTACAGATATGCTCGTCGCACAAACAGCGATTCGAGGTGACAATCAACGCTCTCGCGACCGCTTGATCAAACTCTTGTTCGATCCCGAGAAGACGAGAACCCTGTTGTTTATCACCAAGCGCGATGATTTCATCGCTCTTTGCGCGATCGCACGGTTGCCTCACCCGACACCGGCAAACCGCACATCCACGACGAGCATGAGCCGGGACATTGATTGAGGCGGATGAGATGCGTACAGTTCAATTTTGTGAAGAAGGTTTTTGATGAGCGTTTCTACCACTGCCGGTGAACTCTTGCCGCCTGCACCACGCCTGGTGTCGATGGGGATGGTGCGCACCGCGCGTTGGCCGCGGCGGATCGGCAAGCTGCTGTTGTGCGTCTTTATTGCGACGCCCCCGCTGCTGCTGTTGGTGCCGTGGCAGCAAAGCATCACTGGCACGGGCCGCGTGGTGGCGCGCGATCCGATGAAACGTCCGCAAATGATCCAAGCCCCCATCTACGGCCGGATCGATCAAAGCTGGGTCTGGGAAAACAAAACCGTCAAGGCGGGCGAGAAACTGCTGCGCATCGTCGACAATGATCCGAATCTGAACTTGCGTCTGAACGAAGAACTCACCGCCAAGCAAGGCAAACTCCAGGCGGCCAAGGAAAAAGAAAAGTTCGCTTTTTCGAACATCACGATTCTTGAAGAAGCCCT
>JBGSIY010000130.1:0-3379 GCA_041742275.1 Pirellulaceae bacterium
AGGAGTGCGTCGCGTACCAGATTGTATTCCTGAATGGTGGTCCATTCAGGCACGGTCATGGGGCGACGCTTCAGGATGCTACGGGGAATAGTCTGGTATCTGACGCTTTTGTCCTTCACGTAGTCTTCGTATTGATTCCAAAAACGATAATTGTCAATGTTTTCCTCGAAGATACCCTCATAGATTTTGCCGTTTTGGTTTTCCGCAAATGCCACGTTTTCCGAAACCGATGACGTTTTCTTGTCGATACCCTGCTCGACCATCCCACGAAAAATCTTTAACGCGAAATCCCTGGCTGCCGGCTCTTTGTGGCGTTGAAGTATTTGAGCGATGGCAATCGCGCATTCGCTTAGTTCTTTATTTTTGGAATCCCGCGCCTCCAAAAGTTCTGCCTGCACCTTAAGTGTCCGAACCTCTTCTCCGAGGCGAATGAGTTCGCTCGCCTCAACGGACTCTCTGGTCAATACCAAGCCAAACTCCTCGTTCAACCTTTCAAATTGACTAAACAAACTCTCACTCTTCGCGTTGTCGAAGGATTCAGACCCTGAGAGTGTCTTCGAATAGTTCAACTTCAACTTTTCAATTTCAATTGAAATTTCCGTTTGCCTGATTCGGCATTTTGTATTTGCGATAAGTTGCTTTATCGGATCTGGCATCTCTCCGGACCAATGATCTAATTTATCAAGACACTTTTGCAAATTGGGACTTGGTGTGGCCATCTCTCGATTGAACTCAGCTAAGAGTTGTTCATTTGCCGCCGCAATCCTTGCTAAGAGTTGTTCATTTTCCGCCGCAATCCTTTTTTCGCTCACAAGTTCATTGCATTTTTTTGCAACCGCTTCTAATCCACGCAGGAAATCCTCTACGCCGTCGATATCTTTTGCACGGCTGCTTTCCCGCAAACGAGTCGCCAATTCGATTAGCCCGGCTTCGCGAATTTTTAGTTCCTCTTCCGACAATTCGGCAGATAACGGTAAAAGCAACGAAGCGTCAAAGGAAGCCGTCGAGAATATGGCGACGTGCTTGTTGACATCTTCCCAATCATGAAGTATTTCCTGCAACTCGGGACGCGTAACTGTATTCGATTTAACTGATTGCCCTCAAACGGACGTACTGAGAACGCCGCAAGATTTTCGCTCATGTCCATCGACTCACTTTGGTCATTTTCCGCAAACCAGTCGTCCGTATGAATCTCATGCTGCACAACTACTGCGGATTGTTCGTTTGTTTCTTCTGCCAAAAAAGTGTTCGCGATTTTTAGTCCGCCGATAATCGTCATCACGATCAGCGGCATCAATCCCAAGATGGAAAAAATTTTATACATAGCAAAACCGGTCTCGTTTATTTATTTCGTTTGGGTGGGGGCGGAGGTGGATTGATTCCAGAAATTTGCGAATCATTTCGAGATGGGCCTGATGGTGGTAATAAATTACCAGATTTCTGGGCGTCGGGAATCACTGGTGGTTTCTTTTTCGTGCCGGGAGGTGGGGGAGGTGGAGTCGTTGGGTTAGTGTTAGAGCGGTTTCCGATTTCACCAGCGCCTTTCACATTTGCGGCTCGACGATTCAGGTAAACAAGCCTTGTTTTTCCCAGGCGAATAACATAATAGTCGCCCAATTTCTGACGCTTTGTTGATACCTCGTTGACCGAAATGTCCCCACCTATGGCCACAACGAAATGCTGGTTGCCAGTCGTCTCAATATCAGCATGGTGACCGACAATCTGATCCTCTCCTCCTAAATAACCAGGCAGCATCTCATTTCGCCCCAATGAAAAAAGTTTGCGGTCGATCAAAATTTCGCGACCTTCGAATCGGCCGCTTTTAACCTTAAGTACTGCCGAGAGCGCTCGCTGTATGATTGCCACAAACAATCCTATGCATGCGCCAAGTATGGCAAAACCGATCAGGCGACTGGGGCCATCGCCAATTCCTAGCGGAACGAGCGCCTTTGCGACTAGTTCAAACGCAAGCCCACCCATCGCACCACCCACCGCTCCACCGATTACTGCATTTAGAACTGCGGATTGAGATCCCCGAATTGCGCCCTGAGCTGATCCAACAATTGCACCAAAAACCAACCAACTGAGAATCCTGGCAACAAGGTTGGCAAAAACGTCAAATGCCGAATCAGATTTTTCCGGCTTGTCGGCCCTCGTGAGACTCGCAACCTTGGCCACAGGGTTTGTCGAAGAAACGTCACCTTTGAAGTCCTGCAGCTTACCATCGATCAATGCCTGAACCGTAAACGAAGTAGACTTTGCTCCGATATGGTCACTATAAAGAATGACACCAACTTGATATTCGCCCTTGGGCGCCGTATCAGCTGGCCAAACGACATGTTCAATAGGCGAGTTTGTGGCGTCCGAAAAATTGATATTCCGATCTATGTCTAGCTCTCCGCCAGTAGTCGATCGCTTGTTGCCGAAGAAGATTTCAAATCCCGATGGATCGATTACGTGAAGATCGAGGTCATTCTTGTTCTCCCAAGCCAAACTGAATTGAACCGTACCGTGTTTGGCCCCGGCCTCTTCCAGCCGTTCGCGAATTTCCGTACTGAACATGCTGAGATCGGATGAGGCGTTTTCCTGTGGCGAACCACGCGCAAGCCGAAAGCCCACCTGACCGAACGAAGCGCCCAAAACGCCTCCCAGGCCACCGATAATTACACTGATCATCAATGTATTCCAAAGCCGTTTCGTTGTGCCGGATCTCAAAACATCAGCGCTTCCGAGCAAGCTGGCAATCGCCACACCAACTAGACACCCCGCCATCAATGTACCGCCAGTTCCTTTCGGAATTCCGACCAGCACTTGAGAGATAAGGGCACCAGCAAATCCACCAATGGAGCCAACAATCGCTGCTCGAACCCTAGGATTACCGAGCATTTCAAATTTGGCCGTAATCATCTATGAATCCGATTTCAAATGTTAACTAATCCTTGAGCAACTTTGCAAATTACTGTTCGACTATCTTGCCTTTGACAAAAGTAGTACGACTTTCGACACCAACTTTCGCAAAATCCAATCACCACTGCGATTGTAATTGACGCTATATTTATTTGCTCCTCCATTTCCTGGAAAATGGCCGACTTTAATTGGTGGATCAATTTTCATCGAGGTCCATCATAATGTTTATGCTATTTTGGTGTTCGCCCATCATCTAAAGGAAGTGTCCCCAAAATTGTTGAAAATTGAAAAGTGGTCTCCCGCTGTGCGATAATTCGCACAGTCGGAAATTCATCAAGTTTTAGACAACGGTTAGCAGCCGTTGGGGAGACCACCATGAGTGATTCTAGTTTGTTTGGTATGTTGGATCAAGTTTCTGGCAGCGAAGCTGGGGAAGTATTTCGTAGTTTTATTCGCGTACATATACGCGATC
>JBGSIY010000131.1:0-3149 GCA_041742275.1 Pirellulaceae bacterium
AATTATCCGGCAGCCCCAGCGACAGCGTAACAGAGGGCCCGGCATAAACGGGTTTATTTTCGAGGGGGCACCGCCAAACCGAGCACGCTTTCGAGCCCGTTAATGCGAGCAACGGCAACCCAAAAGCCTTTCTCACAACGACCGAAGAGATCGCGGTGACAACTTCTTGAGCGCGGCGTTTAACGGGGGATGCGGGGCTGATTGGCAAGGGTACTATTGTGCTGTTCGAAGATCGAAAACATCGCCCACACGGGATAGTGATCCGAAACACGCAACGCTTCATCCAGACTCAACTGGTATTCCCGCTGAAAATTAAACACGCCCGCCCTGCCCATGTACTCACGCGTGTGCATACTATCGAAAGCGATATTGTCATAATTTCTCGTTTCGCGGGTGTTGGTCACCCAATTTTCTTGCACTACAAATTGTGGATTGGAGATCAAACCCACGGAATCGAGAAAGCTGGTGGGAGCATTAAAATCCCCCAAGACAATAAAATCATCTTCCTCTGGGATCGCTCGACGCACTTGCTCCACAATATTTTTTAAATAATTCAGCTCGTCACGAACGACATCCGGGTCGGTGTGCACATTCAGCAGGCAAAACGAAAAAGCTTGTTCGGGAGGGAGCTCGATCGACTGAAATTGTGCCACCCACGGAGCTCGATGCATTAAATTATCTTCGGCCACAAAAGGCTCGGCAATCAAACGCAGTTTTGTCGCGTCATAGACATAGATGTATTGCTCCTGGGAACTTGTATAGCCCTGGCGCGGACCCAAACAATAGCTGTATTGCAATCCATTTACATTTAACATCTCAACAAATTGGGAAACCAGTTCTTGGTCGACAGCTCGAAATTCTTGAATGGCGAGTAAATCAAACCGACGTGTGACGTCGACAATGATTTGCATCACATCGGAATTGCCCATCTTCGCCTGACCAAAAACCTGAATATTGAACGTCCCCATAATGAGAGAGCGATTGTCCAACGGTTGACGCGTCGGCCAACCTGGTCCCGGAGGGGAAACACCTCCCCCAGTCACACCCGTTGAGGGCTCAGACACACGGGGAAAAAAGCCGCTTTGGCTAACGTCACTGGAACCTGCCCCAGGACTCGTGGAAGAAAAGATCGGGGGTAGTTCCGTGCCCACAGGTTGCGCGACCACAGATCCAGCACCTGGACTCGGATCAAGTTCCAAACCGGAAGATCCGCTGGCATATTCGGTTTGCGAATATGTTTCCCCTGACTGCGACTCCCCGGGGGCCACCTGGGGCAAAAACCGATCCCATCCCACCAGGGAACGGACGGTCTCCATCGGCAACCATCCCCAATAGCCCAATGCCAAGAGGACCACTGGGACCACTAACCACCGGGGGCCGATTTTTGGAATCTTGATCAATTTCAACATACGCTCCGCCTCCTTGCGGGATCGTTTCTCAAACAACACTTCCTGTGTTGCTCGGGACAGCGCCGGCCAAAACTTAAACTTGTCTGCCCAACGCTATCGCTCTTCGAAAATTCATGAACGCAAAATGACTTACACGACCGCCAGAACTTTCGGGGCAGGGAGGATATTAGAATTCCTGTCCCGAATCTAGGGAACTTTTGCCAATTTTGCTAAATTCGGGCAGAAACACAGCGAGCGACCGTCGCCCAAGGTGCGTCTGCGACCATCGCCAAAAAGTGCAATCAACAACGTTTGCTGTTTCCATTGCTCGCGGTTCCCGTTGTTTCCCGATATGGTTTTCACGGCCGCTTTCCCCGAGAGGGGGAACAACTTGGGACGGACCCAAGTCAACGTTCGCCTACCACTGGCAATCAGCCATTTGTTTCCACTTGCCGCAGTGGGATCCCTACTCGGCGCCGCGGTGCTCGGTGCACTTGCAGGACTCGGGCCAATGCAGACGGCCGTGTTGAAATTTTTGCTCAAACAAACGGATTAGCGTTAACCGAATTTTTACTGTCCCCTTTCGCTCTGCAAAAGCAATTTTTTCATCGTTTGCGGAGCTAAAGCCGACATTCATCGAACGGTCCTAAGTGGCGTCAGATACTGTATGGCGCTCACGCACGCACTCGCTTCCGTCGGGCTCGCCCGACGGAAGCGAGAGAGCGCGTAGGCGCCGTAACAAACCTGACGGCTTCAGCCTCCAGCCTTTAACATCATCTGGATTTTTTGTCGTCATTCGCTCGGCGAAAGCAGCGGGTTTTTCAATCGGACGCGGAGCCAAAAGAGACATGTAATTATCTAACGATCCTTAGCGACATGGGGTCGAGGGCAACGGCGTGGTCGAGGGCGAGTAAGATCGATTTAGAACAGACGAGTTCGCATGCGAGCACGATCACGAGTTTAGACTGCGACCGCGGCGATCCTCGAAAATACGTCGCCCGACTGGTCAATCCGAAATGACGCTCTGGTTTCAGCGCACGCCTGGCGCAACAATTCGTTATAATGAAGGCATGATGTTCGATTGCGTTTGGATCACCTGGGGCAATATTATTGTCCTTCATTGGCAATATCTCCGGCTACTGGCACCACGATCGCGTAATCGAGTCGTCTTATGCAGAAAGGGGAGTTGCGAGTTCCCCGCGTCAGGGGGGCAATCCGCGGCTCTGGGGGCAAACCTTATTTTCGCCACGGGAGTATCGACGATTCGATTCACACGGATAAAATCTGCCGAACCGTCGATATCGTTTGCCACGGATATTGCCCAACATGGACCCAACTCCAAAATCAAACACCACAGCTGACCTCATCTCAGGAACCCTAACGATGCAATCCATGAAAAACTCTCTTCAGATCAGCGATGGAAACGGTGCCAGGCAGCTCTCTGCCTGTCCTACGACTCAAATTTCTGTTTCTTCCTGTCTCGCATCTTTGACTCGCGCGGTCTGTTTGTTTTCAATTGTGTTCGTTCTGATCCAAGCGCCCTTGATCGCAGCCGGACAAACGACGAAATCGCCTCAGTATTTGAAGCAATGGCAAGTCTCCCTGGATGGCGGCAAAAATTATACCGACGTGACCGTTCCCGGAACGATCGAAAATCAAATTGATCCCGATTTTGACGGTATTGCCATTTATCAAACGCAACTCCCACCCAGGACGCTGAAACCGGGGGACCGATTGTTTCTGAGGTTTCAGGCCGTTGCG
>JBGSIY010000132.1:0-3830 GCA_041742275.1 Pirellulaceae bacterium
GCGACGATCACGCCAGACGAAGCTCGAGTGAAAGAGTTTGGGCTTAAGCAAATGTGGCGTTCCCCCAATGGAACGATTCGCAACATTTTAGATGGGACCGTTTTTCGGGAACCGATCATTATGAAGAACGTTCCCCGCTTGGTCCCCAATTGGACAAAACCTATCTGTATTGGCCGACATGCCTTTGGCGACCAATATCGCGCGACTGATTTTGTCGTGAAGGGGCCAGGGAAATTAACGATTTCGTTTCAAGGAGAAGATGGCCAGCAGATCTCGCATGAAGTTTATCAATTTCAGGGAGGGGGTGTGGCCCTGGCAATGTACAACACGGATGAATCGATTCGTGGTTTTGCACGGTCCTGCTTCAATATGGCCCTGCAAAAAAAATGGCCTTTGTATTTCTCCACCAAAAACACGATTTTGAAGAAGTACGATGGCCGGTTTAAAGACCTGTTCGAAGAAATTTATCAATCAGAGTTTAAGTCGAAGTTTGAAGCCGAAAAGTTGACTTACGAACATCGCTTAATCGATGATATGGTGGCCGCATGTCTCAAATGGAATGGAGCTTTTGTTTGGGCTTGCAAAAATTACGACGGGGATGTGCAGTCGGATACGGTTGCACAAGGATTCGGGTCGCTGGGGTTGATGACTTCCGTGTTAGTGACTCCCGACGGAAAAACCATGGAAGCAGAAGCGGCTCACGGCACCGTGACGCGACACTACCGATTACACCAACAAGGCAAACCGACTTCAACCAACCCGATCGCATCCATCTTTGCCTGGACGCGAGGATTGGCCCATCGCGGTCGCCTTGATGATAACGCCCCCTTGGTAACTTTCTGCGAAACACTCGAACGCGTGTGCATCGAGACGGTAGAAGCAGGAAAGATGACCAAAGATTTGGCGGTTTGCATTCATGGTGACGATGTCAAACCAGAGCACTATTTAACCACGGAAGAATTTTTAGCTGCCATCAATGATGGGCTCGTGGGATCGATGGGATAACGCCTCAACCACGCCGATTTTTGTTCGGCTCATTCATTTCAACTTTTCAATACGCTCGAGGACTCAAGTCATCGGGCGTATTTTTTGGTGTGACCGTGAAAACGGAACGGGTCGGCCTCTGATACATGCCCGTTTCCCGCGTCGGCATTTAATTTTATGCCCATTTCCAGTTGGGCCTTGCCATTCTGGCAGACATGTTAGTATCTCGACTAAATCGAGCAAATTGCCGGAATCTGGCCATTGCAGATCCAAAAAAAGCGGAAATTCTCACGAAAACAGTCAGTTTGGACACGTGAATAAAAAATTTGGCTTCATTTCTGTTTTTTTTTGTCACGCCGCGGAAACTGGTTTGTAGGGAACATGCTCCCCGAACTGGCGTGAGCAATTTTTCGCTAACTGACCAGGAGAATTCCCATGAGACGACTAAACCGAGACCGCAACTCTTTCCTTTTTGTTCTGCTTTTGGTTTTAACCTGGGGATTCAATTTTGGGTCTTCGTCGGCGCTGACTGCGATTGCGGCCTTCGATTCGGATAAAACGAAACAGGCAATCGGTTATTTCGGTGGTAACGAAAACGAGTTGCACCTCGATGTCGAAACCGAGTTTCATAAATTGCTTCAGAACTGGGAAGACTAAACAGGAGACATGCCATTTCGGTCAGCAGCATTTTCATGCCGAGCGAGGCCCGATTTCAGGCTGTTACGCAAGAACCCTGTCTCAAAACGTCAATTCAATACTATTTACACGATCACCACAAAATAAGGTAACCACAATGTATTCCATGATGAAATTATTTTTCTGCTGTTGTTTCTTTTTAATTTTGATAAACGTGTCGACGCCCCCGATCGCAGAGGCTTCCCATAATGGAATGGGAAATATTTCCTATCGGGATACTTATTACATTGACGCGCATGGCGATGCGAAGATCTCGAGAGTGGTCAAATTTCCACCTCAAAAATATGCCGAGGTGAAACAAAGCACAGACGACCCAATGGTTGCCGTTCGTCGCATTTCTTCAACCCACTATTGGAAAGAAGTTTCCGTCGTTGAAAGTCGTTTTGAAGATCACTCGAACAGCGTGATTTTGGAGCTAACGCAAAAAGGGATTTGTCGGACGACCGGTGCCGGATTTTGGGAATTGAAAAGCAATGCCGCCCCGGGCAAGCTCGACGTGATTACTTGCGAAGACGATCGAGTGATTTTGCATATCGCCGACTATTCCGAGCTCGGAGTTGTCAGTGCAATCATCAGCGTGTTTTTGCCGGAAGGAGCCAAAAATGCTGTTTTTGATCTAAGTCAAAATGTTTTGAAATATGAATTGATCCCCGGCCCAAGCGATATTCCAACAGAGACGAAGGCCCAACCTGAATGGAAATTAGAAACGCCAGGAAAATTAATGAGTAGCTTGGCCAAAATATATGCGACGGAAGAATATAGCGCTTTTTGGTCGGCACGTTCTGTGTTCACCAACCAAACCGCTCAGACTTTGGAAAAGTTTCAAGTCCGCTATAAAATCCAAGGGTTCAGTGGTTGGAGTGGGTGGAGTCGTTCTCCCGTTGTTTATCCTGGACAAACGGTAGTTGACAGCTACTTCCCCGTTTTGGATATCGATGCCCTGGCCGCCTTGGGGGGCTCTCGCGACTCGGATTTGATTGCCGAGTATCAATACACCCTGCCCGATGGGACGAAGGTAGAGCAAACGGAGTCAAGTCGAATTCGTGTACTCTCTCGCAACGAGGTCATCTACTCTAATCGCACTGCGACGGAGATGAGGGACTGGTATGATACCCATGAGTTTGCACCTATCCTGATCACCGCCTTTTGTGATTCGAACGATCCCGTCATTCAGCAACTCGCAGGACGGATCAGTGGCATGGCCAACGGACCTGCTGCCTCCATTAACGTGGAAGACAGTATCAACTATTTAGTTGCGACTTGGAAATTTTTGAGTGACAATCGCATCGTCTATCGACCTTCACCTTCATTGATCAACAATCGCACGTTCGACTCGGATATCAAATATGGTCGTGATGTATTGAAGAGTCGTGCTGGAAATTGTTTGGATCTTTCTCTTTTGATTGCTGCGGCAGCCAAAGCCGTGGGGTTGAAGGCCCATATCGTCATGATGCCAGGAAACGCAATCGTCATGGTTGAACTACCCAACGGCGAAAAACTTCCCATCGAAACCAAATTGTTAGGCAAGGGAACGATTCAAGAGGCCGTTGCTGAGGGCCAAAAGCAATTGGAACTGGCGGTCAACGGACCCCACCTAATTATCGACGTACAAACTATGGAAAACCAAGGAGTCCGGGCTCTCGAGTTGGAACCGGTCGGAGATGACTTTTTTACGAACTTGAAGTACGTTTTCAATCCGCTGGAAACAACCAAATAAAACTAGTAAAGCGGGAAGCAGTTAGCCTTCAAACTAAACAAAATTAAAAGACGCCCTGCCGATGCGAATTGGTCCAGGGCGTCTTTTTCTTGTTTGGTTTCGCTGACACATCAACCGGATTGATAGAACGCAGCCGTTGACGTCGCGAACCGACTCGAGTCTTTTGCCCTTGTTTGGATAACCCATGACCTCAAAACTGCGGTGAACGCAGTGGGGTGAATACTGTGCGGCTGATTGGCGAAATTTCTGCAATAATTGACCAAAAAGCAAAACGTGACATCCAGATCACGGAATTGAAATCCTTCTTCTGCGCAGAATTGAAACGAAATTATGTGTTCGGCGGTAAGTTCGCCATTTTGCCTTTGACGCTATCCGAAACATCGGCCTGGAGAACCTTCAAATCGGGGTGACCGTGGGTGGCCAAAATAATACG
>JBGSIY010000133.1:0-2000 GCA_041742275.1 Pirellulaceae bacterium
ATGATCTTTTATAAAACTCCGAAACAACCCAACCATCTGCGAAATACCGCAAACATCTTTGAAACACGGCAACGGCCTCGCTGCGGTAAACTTGATTCAAGTCCTTTTACAAACTACAATCTTCGAATGTGCTCTCCCCAACGACTCGACACCCGTGTTAGGAACCTGTTTCAATTCCGACTGAGTGAAGTTCATTGCGCGGTCTGAGGTCCATATTCATGTTTCAACAATTTTTGGGAAGCTTCCTTCAATTTTGACGAACGCAGAACTTGGTGCTCGGCGTTTGGTGGAACTCGGTTTAGACTAATCCAAATGCATACGGAACTTTCGACGCTGCGGACATTCCCAAAAATTGCTGGTTACGAAATCGAAGCCGTGATTGGACGGGGTGGCATGGGGCGTGTCTACCTGGGCCGCGATAAGCGACTGGGGCGGGTTGTTGCCATCAAATGTTTGATGCAATTCGACAACTCGGAATTGGTAAAGCGATTTGAAGACGAAGCGCGGGCCGCAGGCCAGCTCCAACACCCGCAAATCGCACAGTTGTTCGAATTTCGCTCTGATGGCGAGCAGCCGTATCTGGTGATGGAGTATCTTGCCGGCGGCACGTTGGCAGAATTGATGATCGGACGTCCAGGGCAACCTCGGACTGCCGCCAAAATCGTGGCCACCCTGGCTCGGGCAATCCAATTCGCCCATGACAAGGGAATCATTCATCGCGACCTCAAACCTGGAAACATATTGTTGGCCCAGGTTGGAGACAATGAAGCCCATCCATTGGTTCAATCCCATCCAGGTGTCTCACACGAAAACCATCTCGTTGACGCGGCGCCTCGCGCCGGTGTTAGCGGATTGGATACGCTGGAAGTTACTCGGCTTAAAATTTCTGATTTCGGATTGGCACGGGACTTGAACTGTGAGTCACGTTTGACAAAGACGGGTGAAATCTTGGGCACACCTGAATATATGTCGCCGGAGCAAGCGACCGGTTTGGTTTCTCGAATCGGTCCGGCATCAGATATCTATTCGCTGGGAGCGATATTGTATGAACTTCTAACGGGGCGACCGCCTTTTGTGGGGGCGGATGGGATCCAGACAGTTATGATGTTGCTGTCAGAAGAGCCCATTGCTCCACGGGCGATTGTTCCGAAAACAAGTTTAGATATCCAGACGATTTGCTTGAAGTGTTTGGAGAAAAAAACGACCCGACGTTACGACACAGCCGAAGAGCTTGCTGAAGATTTGGAGCGGTTCGTGCGTGGTGAGCCGATTAAAGCGAGACCTGTTTCATTGTTCACGCGACTTACGAAGTGGACTCAACGTCGACCGTGGCAAGCTGCGGCTGTGGCATTGACGTTCGTGTCGTTGATCGGTGCCACCATCGGCATCGTTATGCTTCAAGCGGCTAACGATGAAATTCGAAATTCAAACATTCAGTTGCAAACAACGAACCAGCAACTTGTCATTGCGAAGGAGCAGGCGGACACGGCCTTTCATTTATCCCAAGCTGGCCTGAATGGAATTATTGACACGGTTCGCAATCAGCTCTACGACCTGCCACAAACCGAAATATTGCAATTGGAGGTCGTTCGCGCGTCTGCAGATCTAAGTCGCGAGTTGTACAAGTTCCGGCCAGACGATATTGATTCCGCCCGCCAATTGTTGAATTCGCTTTCAATCCAAAACAACAGCGAATGGCTGGCTGGAAATAGAGACCGATCACAACAAGTATTGATAGAAACAGACAGCCTATTGAAGGAACTTCGCCAAAAGTTTCCTGATGACTTTCAATTTGCCATCGAACATGTTCGCACGCAAATGCAGAAGGCCGATGAGTTGGGAGCCGAGGCATTGGAAGAACGATTGACGCTCGAAAATCAAGTCAGTTCGTCATTGAAGGGTTTGATTGAACATTTTGCCCATGAACCTGGTGTTTGGAAATTAGCTAGTGAGCAATCCAAACGGTTGGTTACCAAAGCAGTTGCGGAACAAAGAATCGA
>JBGSIY010000134.1:0-4293 GCA_041742275.1 Pirellulaceae bacterium
TAAAGCGTCACCGTGTTCGGCTTGGCCGTGTTTTTTTGCCGCCAAAAATAAATACCGCTTTGGACCAGGCAAGCCGTGCCGATCCCAACTGTCAGCCAAGACACCAATGTCAACATCTCCAACCAACTCCCCAGAGATGTACCATAGTTTTTCATTAACATCACACACACATAGCCCAAGTAGCCGATGGAATCAGCGACATACATCAGGAAGCCCAAATTTCCTCGATCGCGAGTCATGGCCAGCAGACGCTCAAAGATGGTGGTGTGCATCGCGACATAAGGCAGATACAAACCTAATCCAATCAGGACCATGTATTGAAAAGGTGTTAACAATTGCCATTGCTGCAAGGCCAAGGCTGTGGCCAAAATTGCGATTCCACAACCGCAGGTGCCTAATGCCAGAAAAAAAGCCCAGCGGTTATCGGCGATCCAGACCACGCCCCCATTAACCAACAAAATAACTAAAGCGACCCACATTTCCGAAGTCGTAAAGACACTTGATGCAGCAGGACTCCCCAATTCTCCCCAGATTTCGGCAGCAAAATCGCCCCGAATACTTCGCACTATCGTGACCAACAAGTAAATCACAATCAACGGAATCAAACCCAACGCATACCGGCGCAAAAATCCCCAACGATCATGGCGATTCATCGGAGGCCGCTCATGACGAGCGTCAATGTCGCGAGCCGTGGGCACCGGAATACGGCTTAACATCGCCACGCATATGCCTAGGGGAACCAAGAACAACGCCCCCGCCGTGCTGGGCATCCAGTCCTCGGCGACGCCTTGCTCGAGCAACCAACTCCCCACCGATTTCGTCGCACCATCGGCGAGGATAAAACTGGCGCACAAACCGGCGGTCAACGCTTCGGTCATCCGCCGCCCCTCTAGAAAGCCCAGCACCAATCCAAATATCATCCCCAGCGCCAAACCATTTCCAAATAAACAAATGGCATTCCATGGACGCGGTATCACGCCAAATAAAACCAAGGCGAGTTCGGCCGCACAGACCAGTTGCAAAATCGTACGAGCCCGACGATGAGGCTCCATTTCGGCAATCACTTTGATGCCAATGAACTTTGATAACGCATACCCTATCACCTGGGATGTTACCAATACGGTCTTAAACCCTAATCCCCAGAGAATTGTGTCGTCATACGTTCCTGCGGCAAACGGTTTTCGAAATGCATACATACAAAAGTAGCAACCGAATGCGGCAGCCACGGCCCAGGCCATCCAAAACAACTCATGCTGTCCCTTGGGTGACTGGGCTGTCATTTTATCCACAGCAATGGGAATGCTGATTGAACTGCCATCGTGTTTCTGAATCATATCGACTCCGGGTCGCTCGGGCTCGTTAGGCTCTGTGTCAATCAAGGTTTGCGAGTGCATATTAGGTAACAACTTTCCGGCTGAACATCGTCGTTAAGTTTTATTAACGCCAACATGCCCTGCCCTGTTTTGTGTAGATTGTTTGTCAGATTCATTTTCACGCATTCATTTTTTAGAAGGGCCCCTTAGATGCGAGTCGGAATTGTCGGCGCTGGAATTGCCGGGTTGGCTTATGCTTGGTCCGCGGCCGAACGAGGACATCAAGTCACGGTGTTTGAAAGAACGGATTTGGCCAGCGGTGCCTCGATTCGAAATTTCGGCATGGTCTGGCCGATTGGACAGCCCGCCGGTGAGTGTCACCAATTGGCATTGAAGAGTCGACAACGTTGGCTACAGGCGACAACGGCGGCCAATATTTGGGCTAACCCTTGTGGTTCTATCCATCTGGCTCATCGCGACGATGAATGGACGGTGTTGCAAGAGTTTCATGCGCTGGCGGCGGGTCTAGGGGTGGAGTGCTCATTGTTGACCCGCGAGGAAGTTATGACCAAAACCCCAGCGGCCAATCCCCAAGGCCTACTCGGCGGCTTGTGGAGCCCGACAGAAGTTGCCGTTAACCCCCCTGCAACCATTCGCGGGTTACCGCGCTGGCTGGCCAATGATTATAACGTCGAGTTTCAATTCAACACGGTGATCACAGCTGCTGATACGGGATGCCTGATATCCGCTGCGGGACAACGTCACGAATTTGATCAAATCATCATTTGCAGTGGCGCGGATCTCGTATCGTTATTTCCAGAACTGCTCCAATCGTCACCGCTGCGACTTTGCAAACTGCAAATGTTGAAAACTTCAGTTCAACCTGCAGGCTGGCGACTGGGGCCTCATATCGCCAGTGGCTTGACGTTGCGGCATTATCACATATTTGATGTTTGCCCTAGTTTGCCCTCGCTGAAAAAACGGATCGCCACAGAAACCCCCGAACTCGATCAGTTTGGAATTCACGTCATGGCATCGCAAAATGATCGAGGGGAGGTGATTTTGGGAGATTCACATGAATATGGTGCCGACATCGAACCCTTCGACAAGCAAGAGATTGATGAGCTCATTCTCCGCGAGCTACGTCTGATCATTCAATTGCCCGAATGGAACATTGTCGAACGATGGCATGGCGTTTACGCGAAACATCCGACGGCTCCCATTTTTCCGGCCGAGCCGATTCCCGGTGTATTTGTGCGTACCGGAGTGGGAGGGGCTGGCATGACTATGTCCTTTGGCCTGGCCGAATCCGATTGGGAGAAATGGAGCTAGGCTCCGTGGCGATGGAAATTCAATTTTCGCATTTACGAATCACGCTTTATTAAACTGAGGGGCGTTGGCTTCCGCGTTTACATCCACGGACATCCAAGCTGCGTTTAACGCCCTGCGGGTAGTTCCTGTTTACACCGTGCTGTTTCATTCGAGTGCAGTCGGGCGCGTGAACGGCTATCTTTCCCACGTCGACGCCCGTTTACATCGTAGAGAACTTTTTCGGCATTAACCGTGCGCCAGTCCTGCTTGCTAGACGTTGATTACCAAGGCAAGGAATAAGTTTTCACGGTTGTCATGAATTTGATCGCTTCGATCACACCTTCTTTGATGCCCAGCCCACTGTCCTTGACTCCACCAAAGGGGCTGAGTTCAAGACGATATCCGGGGATCTCATTTACGTTAACGGTGCCAGCCTTGATTTCTTTGACGGCCCGTAAGGCGGATTCCAGATTGCGAGTGACGATGCCACTAGACAAACCATAATTCGTAGCGTTAGCCAATGCGATCGCGTCATCCAAATCGCGGACACTAAAGATGGGCGCCAACGGACCGAAACATTCGCGCGTTGCCAGAGGGGCGTGCCGCGGCACCTGGGTCATGATCGTCGGTGGCATGGCGGCGCCTGTAGATTGTCCCCCCATCACGACCTGAGCACCACATTCCACTGCCTCACGCACAGCCAACGACAACGCTTCGGCCGCTGCGACATCAATTACCGTTCCAACACGGACCGCCTCATCGGTCGGGTCTCCACAAATATACGTTTGCGCTAATGCCGCGAACCGTTCGGTAAACGCGTCGAGGACCGACTCTTGCACCAGTAAACGACGAATGGCCGTGCAACGTTGACCGCTATTTCGAAAACAACCTTCGCACGCCAATTGAGCGGCGAGGTCCAGGTCGGCATCTTCCAAGACAATCAGGGGAGAGTGCCCCCCCAGTTCCAGGCACAAGCGTTTATACCCCGCCTGAGCAGCGATCTCTTTTCCCACCTGGGCACTCCCCGTGAATGACACCAATTCTACTTGGGGGTCGCGAATCAAGGGTCGAGTGATTTCGTCCAGCGTTCCATGCACGCAACTGAGCCAACTCCCAGGCAAGCCTGCGGCGTACAGCAATTCTGTCAAACGAACGGCTGTCAAAGGCGTCTTTTCCGATGGCTTAAGAATCATCGGGGCACCTGCCGCGATGGCGGGTGCCAGTTTATGGGCAACTTGATTCAAGGGATGGTTGAAGGGCGTGATGGCCAACACGAGAGACAACGGCTCACGCAATGTAAATATCTTTCGCGCCTTGCCCGACGGCGAAATGTCGCATGAGAAAGTCTGCCCATCATCGCGGAGAGCCTCCATGGCCGCAAAGGAAAATACATCGCATGCACGGCCAACTTCGTATCGCGTCTCTCTGATACAGAGGCCCGATTCGGCTGTAATCAACTGAGCAAATTCTTCACGTCTTTGCTGCAATAGTTCGCCCGCCCTATTCAAAATCTGACTCCGTTCGTAGCGATTCAGTTTATCTTGAGCCGACAAATGGCGGTGAATCATTTGAGGCAACGCAGCTTCGGATAGGCAGGCAACCGCTCCGACCTGTTCCTGGTTCCATGGATTGAAGACTTCGATCCAATTTTCACTTGCGACAGGAACAC
>JBGSIY010000135.1:0-4127 GCA_041742275.1 Pirellulaceae bacterium
GAAAATTCCTTCGTATCGGCTGCTTCTACTTGTAACTGTGTTACCACCGACTCATCACTCCAAGGTATGTCGGCCAAGGCCACATTCATTTTTGCGGTTAAAAATCCATTGTCGCCTTCTGCAATACATGTATAACCAGATAGTTCGTAGAGGCTCGAAATGTTATCAAAGTCTGATTTTTCGATTGATCCAGCTTTTGCGGCATTTGCGGTTGTCTCTTCGGCTGCCTTTAAATCATCAATGGCAATTTGTAGCGTTCTTTTAGGCCAGGGTTTCCCAATTGAAGAAATATAAAGGCTAGAGGACGGGGATTTTCTTTTTAATACGAAAGAGTATTCTCCGTTTGTACCCACGATCCGTCTTGCAATATTCGCCCTCTCTGCGTCATGAAAATAAACCTCCCATAATGCCCAATCACCCCGGCGCTTAACCACGGTTTTCCATGATTGAAAATCATTTGAGGCGTTTTCAAATTTCGTCATGTACGAAAAGTTTTCGTCCTTATACGAGTCAATATGGGTTTTCCATTTGGCTGGCACGTTTTCAAAGAAATCAGCTTTCAGATCCTCTTGAGCAAACGTCTGAACACATCGACCAAAGAACAGCAAAATGGCTGTCAGCAAAAAAATTCGTGATTGCATTTTTTAGCTCGAAAAAAAGGGCCAACAAAAGATACGAGAAAAACTCGTCCTGAAACAATCCATGACGAGTTCTATTTAGTCATGAAACATGAATCTAAAGTCGGCACTCACATGGGTCATTCAGCGCATCTTGTTTACAAGAGCACCCAGCACAGCCTCCAGTTAACGAACAACCGCTTGTTGTAGTAGGACAAAAACCGCTCGACTGTACGGCACAAGCTATATTGCAGACTGTATGACTCACACATTGATTAATGGTCGGGTCATCAGCCAGGGCTTGATTCGCACAAAAAAGTGCTAACACCATTGCTGTGGTGACGCAGGCGCTTTTGGCAAAGTTCACAAGAAACGTTTTCATTTTAGTCTACTCCAAACGAACCAACTATATCTGCAGCAGCAACGTGCTGCCGCTTCGAATCTACATAAAACAGTACTCGTTGATGAAACGGACCCGGACCCTTTGGATGAATAGATAAACTGATGGTCACATAGCCATTGGCTGGAATGGGAAGAGGTATTTGCAAATCATCAACCACGCACGTGCAAGATTTTCGCATTCCCCAAATATTCCGAATTTCACTTGAATTATTCGTAATCCGTACTTGGGCATCGGCAGTTTTGCTCATTGGCAAGTTGCCCAGATTTACGACGCTTACTTTTACGTCCTCAACAAATGTTTTTCTGACGTAATCCTTAAACGTCGATGATTGTGTCAAAGAAAAACCAATGACCACAACAACCACACCTGAAAATTTTGCGATCGATTCAGACATGTTTTGGAAATTCGAAAAATGCCCGAGCCGAATACCTGGATTGTTTACCGCAAGAATCGCGACGGCAAAGATATCAAACGCAAGAAACCATACCGGATTCACAACAAACGCCCCAGTGCATCCGCAGGTTGCCTTACCCATGAGCACATTCGCGAATGAAAATAAAGAAAGGACTCCAAAGAACGATATGAAAATTAACCACTGCCAAGGTAACGTAATTTTCGAAAAAACAAGCCAAACAATCCCGATTTCAGCAAAAAATGCCATCCATAACAAAGGAACAGGAGTGGCGGCCGTGATATCAGCAAACGGATCAGTGAAAAGAAGATGGAGTTTTAACAATGCTGTTGTAAACAGTACAGCAGCCAGAAACCAAGAAGTTGCCTGAAAGACTTGGTGGCGTCGCGTTAGAATTCCGTCGGCCATGGAAGTATCTCCGTCGGGATCGGCAAATCATGAAGGAAGTGAAGTAGCATTTCGATGAGCTTAGGAGTTTAAAAGTGTTATTGGGTTACCAATATGACTTTGACTCGCTTTGCCCGTCTGCGTGAGTTTATATTCGGCGCGCGCGCGTGTCAAGAAAAATCTTTGGTAAACCAAGATTTTGGTAAAAAATCAAAAAGCAGACGAATCCATTTTGCTTTGGGGAGCGAGAGAGGGGCCATCGATGAATGGCACTATGTAATGTAGGCGAGCAATCCTGCCTTCCCTCGAGGTGAACTCGGACACGCGTATTTTGAGCCGAAAGCACCCGTTGAAATACGCCCCAACCGAGCTTGTCTCGGTCGAGCGAAGGATTCACCACGTCAGAACGGAGCAAAACTATTTTCGACTACAAGCCGCGTCGAATCTTGACACAGACTCGTCTCTAATGAAATTCAAACGCGCCGATATCAACCACCAATCCGATCACTCGATCCAGTATGTCCAAATCTGGCGTGGCCTCCAGGAAATCACTATCGCCGTCCAAGTCAAATTCATCAGCCAGCAAAACGGAATTGTCTCCTCGGTTGATCGCTGGCGATGAATTTCTGATACGAAAATTGTTGTTCGTCCAATCGACAAATACGGGAATGTCATCCAGATTATTATTGGCACTACCACCAAACGGGATGTCGCTGTCGTTCGGATCGCTATCCTGAATGATCGAATAACTAACGGTGAAGAAATTGGCGGGACCGGCAATAATCGGTGAAACCGGTGCGTAGTTCCCCCAGAGAATCGAATTTACAATATTCACAGTCAATTCCTTGGGTGGGAAACTCTGACCCGTCCAGAATGCACCCCCCCCAGCGGACGCCCAATTCTTAGTAAACGTTGAATTGAGAATCGTGATGTCGGCCTTGTCCGAAGCAATAAATATGGCGCCGCCATAGCCAAGATTTGAAAATCCCTGTTCTGCGCGGTTGTTAGAGAATTCCGAATTAACAACAAATAATTCAGCGTTTTCACCCCAATAATAAATACCGGCTCCCGATATTTCGGTTCCTTGATTGCGTAAGAACTTGGAACTGAGGATTCTGGTGTTGGTCGCATTGGTGCTCAAGCCGATACCCTGATTGTCGCGAAACTCGGAGTTCAAAACAACAAAACTCTCAGCAAATACCTGGGCACCGTAAAACCCCGCTCCCGTGGTTTCCACAATCGTATTGAGAATCAAAACACTTTTGGAATCCACATCGAGCGCGGCCGACTGCGAACGGGTCATCGAACGGTTGTTGTTTGCTATTCGGCTAGCTTCAATTTGGAATACGGATCCGACAGCATGCGACCAATTCAAAAGTCCTCGGGATGCATGGTCAATGATTTCTACCTGGTCCAGCATTACGGTCATGGGGTAGGCATTCTGAGGCACAATCGCCAGAATCCCCGTTTGAGCATCTTCAAAACTATCCGCATCACTGAGCGAACCGTCGAACAATGTATTGGAAATGTAGTTTTGAGACGCCTCCGTCCGGATCCCAACCTCGTTCTCTAGGAATCGGGAATTGCGAACGTTCAACTGACTGGCCTGCCCGTGAATCGTAATCCCAGACACCATGTTTCTTGTAAAGCGAACGTCATCGACATCCAAGTTGGAATTGGTCATGAAGACCGCGTGCGATCCATCGTGATTGTTGATGCTGCCTTTGTTTGCCAGAAACAGGAGATGCCACAACGTGACATCACTTTGATTGGCGGCGATGCCTGAACCCAGGTTTTTGACGAAATAGGAAGTCTGAACGTCAACCACTGAACTTTGGAAGTAAACAGCAGCATCTCCCTTGAATACCGCATCGCCTTTGAGCATTTCGGTTACCGCATTGCGCTCAAAGCGTGAACCGTTGATTTGGCCGTGCGAATCCCTCACATAGATGGCACTACCACTGTCCCCCGAAAAATTGTCATTCACAGTAGATTGCGAAATCAAAAATGTTCCCCCGGCGATCCAAATCCCTGCACCCACGCTTCGCCCGGCGAGCATGTTGCTACTAATATCGACCTGACTCGCGGTCAGCGAGGCATGCGCTGCCCAAACGCCTCCACCCCGTTGCACGCCCCCTCCGTCGCGAATCGCTAATTGGTTCAAGCTAACGTTGGCCCCAGGGAAAACATGGAAGATGCGATCCCCACCACCACTCAGGATTCTCGTGGAGGTCTGTCCTGCGCCGATTATCACAACGGACTGGCCTCCATCGGGCAGAATATCGAGGTCTCCTGTAGCACCGAAATC
>JBGSIY010000136.1:0-2457 GCA_041742275.1 Pirellulaceae bacterium
GGAAGTCGTTGTAAATAGCCACGTGACTGGCAGGCATGTTGGGCAAGTACTTGAGGAGCCACAAGGGCTCAACTTTCGTTAAGCCTTCTTTTCCCCAGCGTTGGAAATCAAAGGAACCCTCTGTTGTGCAGCGATGAATGCCGGCAGCGAACTCGCCGGGTTCCGAAATAATATAGTCAGAGCCAAACATGGTTCCAATTTGTTCTGGAGCGTACGTACCTTCGGTCCAACCGGCATGTTGGATCGCAAGTTGCGCGGCGGCGACACCCATCTGGATTTCGCGGCACATCAACTTCAGGCCTTTTTTGATACTGCGTTGCAGACCCTTCTCTAACGAACCAAAATGTTCTATCGATCCATCAAATTCGGTCGCTTCGCCGCCGAAGTCGGTGGGGATATGGTCGGTTGGGATACTCTGTAAATAACGAACGCCGCTTTTACCTTGGGTTACGGAATCCCAGAGGGCATCAGTCTGATTCCCCAAAGGGCTGATCATACCCATGCCGGTAACCACAACACGCCGGACGGAAGCTGACATCAATACAACCTTAGTAGTAACAATCAAGAACAGATTAAGTAAAAAATCAGGAACCGACCGAGCTGCATTGTCGCAGTTTGATTTTAGGGTTGCGGATCTTACTGAAGATTCTGCGATGTCGGGATCTTTGACAAGATCCACTACATTTGTCCCTAAATCTAAATTGTGACACCGCACTAGGATCACACTAGCTCCATAACAAACTAGTCTCATCAAAAACAACAGACGAGGTCCACAGCGGTATAGCAACCCAGCCAACCTGGACGCCGACTCATTTTAGCCAAACCCAATCTAGCCAGCTTCCATCTCAATATGCAGCGACCTCAGCAGGTTGGGGCTCCTTGGAGTTTGGTCCCTTAGAATGTAACGAGTAAGGGGTGATTGAGGCAAACCTGATTTGGGAACGAAACACGGCTTTTGAAGGCAAATTTTACGGAAACAATAGATGGCGTCGAGGCGGGATAGGCCAGAAACCGGATTTAAAATGCCGAACCAGATCAGCTAGCGAACGGGCTGCTGGGTCAATCACTTGGGAGGCAAGGCCTGCAAGTTACTATTGACGGGTGCGGCTTGAGCGGTGCGGGGGTTCTCCGCGCCGCGGAAATCGATAAACAGAAGGGCATCGGCCCGCGAGCTGCGATTATCCAGGATGTTCGCCAGGGAGCGGCCTTTTTCGGCATTGGGCACGGCCACGACCCCGCAACTCACCAGCAAAACTTCGTTGACGGGCCAGCGAATGCGTTCTTGTAGGCGCCAAGAAACAATTTGAGGGATTTGTAAATTCATTTTTTCCCCGGCCGCATTCATGCCAAACGTGCCGCCGTTGTTTCCGATCCCGGGGACGGGAATTCGAATCCCAGTGAGTTTTTCGATCTGATCGACTTCGCAGTTGATTGCGGTCTCGACCGTTTTGCCATCCAGAGAATCCAAGAAACTGATTGACAGGGTGTATCCTTCATCCATTTGCGTCATCAAGGGCTGAAAGCCGGGGGCCATGCCTGGCGTCCAGCGCACGCTCCGCACGAACTGGGCGGGGGTTCGTTTTTCAAGCACCGTTTGTTGGCCGTTGTGCAAAGTGATGGTTCCCGAGGAGACGTTTTTAAAATCGCTTCTGCGTGAAAGTTGGTTGTATAGCAGTGCGGCATTTTCTTTACTTACGAGCCAGGCTTCAACGCCGGGGGAGCTGATTTCAATCGGTTGCAAGAAGTTATAAACCGATTCGCGCCAATCGGGATTGGATACCGTGACCACATTCAAAATCGTGGTGTTGCGTTGTCCGTGGGTGTAAATAAAACGGTCGACCAAGCGGAGGATTTCGTTGTGGACTTCTGGCGTGTGGTAAACGATCAATTTTTCCCGAGTGGCATTGAGAATACCTAGGGGTTGCGCGAACCACATATCCTTCCCGGTATGCCGGAGGATCCAATCGATGATCGCTTGTTGAGGGCGATCGGAGTTGGTGATTTGCGATGTGTAAGGCAAAATGTCGTATTCCCGCCAAACTTGGCCGCTCTCGTTGGGCAAGGCACCAAACGTTTTCGAGACCTTGGTGATTTCCGTTGGAATAGTTGTCGTCGTTCCGGGGGGCATTGTTCCCCGTTGTTGTTGCCATTGGCCCGTCGCTGGGGCGCTGTTCGCTGTCCCATCGCTCAATTCTGTGCTGCGGGATGCGAGCGGTGTGGAGGATGGATTCGGAGGGCTGGCGGAACCAGGCTGAGCACTTGGTGGAGTTGCGATTGGCTTCGCTGACTTGTCCCCGGCGGGATTTCCAGCAGTTGCGGGTGTCGAGTTGTTTTGTGGCGCGGCGGCGGCGTTTGGGTTTGCCGTATCGGACGTGGGAACCGTGGTTGCCGATGAGCCATTGTTAATCGGTGTGAACGAGGGTCGATAGGGACTAGGCCGCCTGGGGCCATCGGATT
>JBGSIY010000137.1:0-6882 GCA_041742275.1 Pirellulaceae bacterium
GCACAAGTCCATGTTGTTCTGGAAGAACTCGACGTTGCGGGCTGGGTCGATGTGCGTTCGCTGGAAGATTGTCCTGAGCTGAGTGCCGGCGAGGGCAATCTTGTCACGGGTCGTTTCATCACGCGAGGGGCCACGAATGTCATAGAAGCCAGATTCAGCGACGGCACAGTACTGAACGGAACGGACATTCACCCGGTCTGGTCATTGGATCGACTGGATTGGATACCGCTGGGTGAGCTGCAGGAATACGAGCGCGTTCAAACTCGCTCCGGTCCGATCCATCTGTTATCATTGCAGCGAGCACTACCCGCCGACGTCTTCAACATCGAAGTCGATTGTGAACACGTTTATGAGGTTGGAGAAGCCGGCGTGCTGGTGCATAATGCGTATGGAGACAGCGCGGCACTTGGGAATGCGTTGCATGGAGCTGGCGTGTTCAAACCTGAATTCCTTACAAGAAACGGAAAATCTGTTTACGAAGCTGCTCACATTATTCCGTCTGGAAATCTGTGGAAATGGGTGAAGGGTGGTGATCGCGTTGAGTTGCAACGCATTCAAAAACTACTCCGAGATGAAGGTCTCATCAACAACGCCGCGAACGGCTTCTGGGCAATGCCCGGGCATTTAGGCACGCACACAAAAGATTTTGTAGAGGATGTGGTAGATAAGTTTCGAGGGGTTACTTCAAAGGCGGGCGCGGAGCTTGCTTTAGAGCAACTCAGAATAGCAATAATGAATGGTAAGTTTGTCTAATGAATGTTTATTTGCTAAAGGGGATTACAAATGATCCGCGTTTCGAATCATTCGATTTTGAAGGTGCTCCCTCTCTACTAGGAAAAGGAACGCTCGACGACGATTTAAACGATGGTTTAGGTGGAAAACTAGACTGGGAACCGAATCGGCTGTCGCAAGTATGGGCTCCTCAAAGGGCTTTTGGTGCGGTACGGTCTTTTGTGGACCACACTCGGATTTCGCTTTTCCAACCCGCCTTTAGTCAAAGAGCCGTCAGGGTACTAGAAGATTTACTTCTTCCTCATGGTGAGATTCTTCCATTGATCGCTGATGCGGGAAAATACTACTTGTACAACATTCTCACGATTTCTGATGCGTTGGATCTATCTAAATCGATCGCGGATTTTCCCGTCCCTCCTGAAACCAAAGAGACGGCTTACGGTATTGCGTACTATGTTTTCGATGAAGAGAAGCTCAAGGGACAAAGCATATTTCGATTGCGCGTTTATCCTCAGCATGTCTATGTTACCGAAACGTTTAAGCAGAGAGTCGAAGCTGCCAAACTGAATGGTTTCGCATTTCATATCGTAGCGCCTTTGCCAACAGGAACGGATTGGGAAATGCTTCGAACAAAAGATTGGCGAGCCCAACGTGCGCAGTCTCAAAGCCTTAACGGTCAATCTGTTTCGATTCTTCTCGAAACAGAAGAAGCGGAAGCCACACAGGCAGAGATTGATCTGGGATATGTCATCGCGGAAGATGCAGCGCAAGCCCTGTCGAAAGCTCAGCCAAGCCTGAACGACCCATATCTTGGTGGGATGGATGAACTAGATTCTGCAAAGAACACTCTTCGAATAAATCTGTCAGGCCCGGACTCAAACCAAATCCTCGAAACACTCAGGCCGATGCTTGATATAATTGTTTGGCCTAGAAAGGTGCATGTCGTTGTTTGGCAAGGACATCGACTCGACAAAAAGACACCAAAAACAAAAACTAGAATTAAGTAGGCGAGGCATTGAGCGATGAGTGTAAAAGATAGTTCCCAGGTGACTGATGTTTCTAAACAATTGTTGGCGTTGATCAATAACTGTTCGGGATCTGCACCAAGTGTATTTGGCCTTACTGGCACTCCCGCTGAGAAGATTGAACAGATCGACAAACTATTGGTGGAATGCCAAGAAAATGTCGATGCCTTTGTTGCGAAATTTCCAGGGGAAGACATCGTTGCTTTATTTGGTGTCGCTTGGGGCCAGTGCTTGGTAGAAGAGTTCGGTTGGCAGTGGAAGAGCGTTTCGTTCGTGGGAGATGGTGCCGACGAGAAAGTGATTGCAGTGGTATCACCAGATCGATCGTTGGCAATTTATCCATTCGACTACGTAAGAGCATACGTTGAAGATCCAACCGTGGACGTGACGATTGCACTCGCCTTCAACATATTGCAAGCGAAGAACCATCCAAGTTTTGAGCCTGACGAGCTAGTTGACTTTATGAGTGGTGTACAACGAATCGTTCCACGCTAGTCACGCAATCGCGTCCACATCGAGCTGCTGCGGCCGGAATCTTGGGTTCGGGAGGAAGGGCCTGAAGTTGGCAGGGAGATCCGCCTCCGCTTAGCTGAGCTGAACGTCGATGGCGTCGCGTTGATTACCAAGATCGATCGTCGGGATGATATCGATGGGAGCGATGTTGAGCTTTGCAATCTAGTCACGGATGAAGTTTGCAGTGTGAAGGTTGAAGTGTGAAACTTTTCAAACTTCACGATTCACAAATCAAACTTCCTTCACCCGGTGTGGAGCGTTGATCGTGAAGAATGGATCGCACTCGGCGAGTTACAGGAATACGAGCGCGTACAGACTCGCTCCGGTCCCATCCATCTGTTATCATTGCAGCGAGCACTACCCGCCGACGTCTTCAACATCGAAGTCGATTGTGAACACGTCTACGAAGTCGGCGACGTTGGTGTGTTGGTGCATAATACCTGCTCGGGTTACCACCACTATTCACCAAGAGCGTGGGGAAGCAATGTTCCTTATGGTCCCAAACATCTTGGCGATAGACTCACCGCTGTCGAACATACTGACATTCCTCGTTCGTTCAGCGATTTTTTGAAGGTAAAGCACGGCCATTACTTCAATTCCAAATCAGGCGATTCGTGGCAAACCAATATCTCGAAGTTTGAGCGGATTCGCACCTTGATTGAATTTCATAAGTCCTACAACAGTGGTGATGCGTATGCAAACTTCGCCCAAGAAGTCAAGAATGCATTTAAGAACGGATACAAACCATTTGGCTAAGAGGCTGACTTGATGCTGTCCAAGAAATTCGAACTCTCACACCCGCTGCAGTGGATGAAGTGCCATTGCGCGTCGGAGAATATATTTATTCTTGTGGGTGGTTTGTACGCGCTCACAAACGCACCAAGCTCGCATGCGTGTTCCATTGCTCGCGTCGACTTTCGTAACGAAGATATCGACTGGTGCACCGAACAACGTCAGAACAGATTTTTCGAATCCAGTTGCATATGTGAATGTTTTGCAGTTGGCGGGATTCCATACAACTTCAAGCGATCTATCGCCGGAATTAAACGTTACAACCTCGAGGATGGAACTTGTATGGAAGATACGATTGCGATGCCCAATGTTTGCTCGATTGCGAGTTTGAGAGACGATTCGTTTCTCGTTGGTACGTGCGGAAAAGAATCCAAGCTTCACCTATTCCATGGTTCAAGCGAAGCAGACCAAATAGTTGTGGGACGTGAGGCGGTTAAGCTGAAGTCAATTCACGGTATTGCTAATGAGAATTTCATATTGGTCTTGCAAGACTCGACAGACGGTAAACTCACATTTAGTTTCGAAAGACGAGATCTAGATGGTAACATCATTTGGAAATTCGAAAGCCCGAATGACGCCTTAACTTCGCTGCCCAACGATCAAGTCGCTCTTTACAGCAATGCCGGGGGCAAGAATAGATCGCTAGTAGAGATCATTGACTTAGCGACCGGGAAGATGTTGGAAAGAGTACCGATTGCGACATCGATTGCAAATTTGAACCACTTGATCGACGATCTGGTTGTCTTCTGCGACTCCAAGTATCGAATGTGTGTTTACGATCTGAAAAGTACTCGATTCGTGGAGCGAGTTGAGTTTTCCAACAACATTCCAGGTTGGCTTCACTTTTCAGTATGTCACGAGTCTCGCCAACTTCTTGCGTGTCGGACGAACAACTTTTCTTCTCCGCAGACACAAATAGTTGGATTCAATTTCTGAGCAGTAGCAGCCCCAAAACTAACACTTTCATAGCGTTGATCGAGAGGATTGGATTCCGCTCGGAGTGTTGCAGGAATACGAGCGTGTTCAAACTCGCTCGGGTACGATCCATCTGGTATCATTGCAGGCCGCACTAACGCACGGCGAACTACTCCGCACCCGGGAACCGCGGTTTCCGCCAATACAGCAGGCGAACAATAAGTGGTTGGGGGTCGTTTTCGGTAAAGATCGAATCCCGACGTGTGATGTATCGCTGTATCTGCTCCCTGTCCGTATCACGGAACCCGAGCAGTCACGCTCCCGCCGGCACGAGGCCGAACGGTGAGCGGGGGTCGACGAGGCCTGCTTACTAGTGACCAATCCTAGCTTCTACCGAGCTGAACTCGGAGGCGAGCATGAGAGGCGCGGGACGCTGTGAAGGGGTTGCGCGGGTGTCGGCGGTAAGTGATCAATCCTGGCTTCCCCCGAGATGAACTCGGAGGCGAGCATGAGAGACGCGGGGTGCAGTGAAGGGGGTGCGGAGGTGTCGCCGCTTAGTGATCAATCCTGGCCGTCCCGGCGATGAACTCGGAGACGGAAGCCTTTAGCCGAGAAGAGGCTCTATTTCGGCCCATCGCATATCCCGTCCTTCACCGATTGTCCATCCGTTACTTCATCGTGGATGAAGACGCGGCGAGTTTATTGCAAAATGTGGTTTCGCGTCACTGGCCGGTGGGGTCTAACACAATGAAGTGGCTATTTAGGAGATTCCCGCTTTCACGCGATGTCGACGTTAAAGCCAGTTCGATTGACGCTCGCGTTCGGTGATAATTGATCTCTGCATCGGCAAGTCTCCGTTGAGCGTCCAGCAGTTCATAAAAGGCTCCCACTCCCGCTTCGAATGACGCATACCGCGAGGCAGCGGTTTGAAAGGCCGCCTCGAGACGAAGGGCGAAGTTGGAAGTGAGAAGTTGGAAAGCCGAACGATTCTCCAGCCCGAAAAACCAAGCCTCCGATGCCCGTGGCCGATGATTTTCGGATAGGCTGTGAATTTATCAACACGTCAGGCAATTGTGTCGTCGTTTGCTCCGCAAACGATACGATCAAGGCCGCTTTGTTCGTGCAGCGAACGACGATTAACAAAAATTCACTGCATAGCGGCGAACCCAGCGGCCCGCGGAGCTTCCGACAGCGCAGGCCAATGAAGCGAGCGGCGAAGCGTCGAAGCGTGAATTGAAAAGCGCGATGTGTGAATCACGAGGCCACGCCCCGACCCATAAGTCCAGCGAGCCTTGGCCGTAGCGTTCCGAGGGTAGTTCGAACATTAAACGCAAAGTCCAGACAATGTTAAAGTTCTTTTTGTTTTAGCTGCTCGGTGCGCAGCTGCCGTTCTGATATAATTAGAGATGTTAGAAATGAACATGTCATTGAAAGGAACCACCATGGCTGGTCTCGATCGAATTACAAGCGATCCTGCGATCATGAACGGGCAACCGTGCATTCGCGGAATGCGGCTCACGGTGCGTCGCGTTCTGGAAGCACTTGCAACCTATCCGGATCGAGCGGAGTTCACGGCGGAGTATCCGGAACTCGAAGCAGAAGACATTCGTCAAGCGTTGGCGTACGCGGCCGCCAACCTGGATGACCAAGTTCTAAATCTTCAGCAAACACAATGAAGTTTTTACTCGACCAAGGTCTGCCACGCTCAACTGTTCAGTATCTCAGCGCCACAGGAGTCACGTCGGTGATTTAGGCATCTCGACGGCAACGGATGAAGCGATTCTGTCCGCAGCTAGAGCGCGCAATGCTGTCGTCGTGACAATTGATTCGGACTTCCACGCGTTACTTGCGTTATTGGGGGCAACAAAACCGTCTGTCATTCGAATACGGATGCAAGGACTGAAAGGCGATGGAGTCGCCAATATCATTCTTCAAGTTATCGCCATGGTAAAAAGCGAACTGGAAACAGGCGCAGCGGTGACGGTGACGAATCGTCGACTAGCACTGCGCAATCTTCCTCTGATCTCGGTCTCGAGCCGTGATGCAGGGAGTTAAAAAAGAAACGTTCTGGCTCTCGGTGCCCCTCCTGACTCGCATGTTCATCATGCCTGGGATCCCATCGAGCACATACTTTTCACATCTGAAAACGTGCGCCGAACTCTCCACAAAAAATGGTCAATTTAGCATCGAGCGGTAGGCGCTTACATCAATAACGGCATCGAGCTATTACGACAAAAATCTAGAAACCGCGTCTGAGCCTCATTGCTCCCCAGCTATTCGACAGATCGCTCAAACCTGCCCCTGGTTCAGTTGATCGTAATCACGACGACGATTTCCATCAGCGATCCGGAAGACGCGGGTATGCGGTTAGTGGATAATCCGGGCTTCACCGAGGTGAACTCGGAGGCGAGCATGGTTAGTGGTGAATCCGGGCTTCCCCCGAGGTGAACTCGGAGGGGAGCATGGGAGACGCGGGATGCAGTGGAGGGGTTGAGCGCGGGGCGTCGGTGGTTAGTGGTCAATCCTGGCTTCCGCCGAGGTGAACTCGAAGGCGAGCGTGAGAGGCGCGAGATGAAATGAAGGGGATGCGCGGGGTGTCTGCGGTTAGTGGTTAATCGGGGCTTCCACCGAGGTGAACTCGGAGGGGAGCATGGGAGACGTGGGGAGCAATGAAGGGGCGCGTGGGGCGTCGGTGGTTAGTGAAGAATTCGGGTTTCCTTGGAAGTGGAATCGAAGTGAACTATAGCGCAGACGGGAGTCTAGGGAAAACGTCCGCGAACCTCGTTTATCTCACTTGAGCGGAGGAGTCGTCACTTCAACTGCACCGCTGACGGTCGTTTTCGAGAGAGTAGATTGCCCCACGACCAATTTCTGCTGGATTTCGTTGGAGTCACCAACGACAATT
>JBGSIY010000138.1:0-3014 GCA_041742275.1 Pirellulaceae bacterium
ACCCCTGGGAACTTTCAGACGATGAAAAGAAAACGAGCAGTGACACCCCACTAGGTTAGTTCGTGTTCTTGCGGCAATGAGATCGCCGTATTGGTCCATCTAAACATTTTGCCCAACGTTTCTCTATTTCATGCCCATCCTCAAAAAAGAAACCGACCTCTTCCCGGAAGACCTGCTGGAATCTCCAGCCGCCCTGGAGGATACCACGCGAAAATGGTGGGCAATTTACACTCTGTCGCGACGCGAAAAGCAGTTGATGCGTGTGCTCAAAAACGCTTCCGTCGCCTTCTATTCGCCCATGGTCAAAAAACGTTCGCGTTCACCGCAGGGCCGCATCCGGGAATCTTATGTCCCTCTATTCCCCAACTATGTTTTTATATTTGGGACTGAAAATGATCGCTACGTCGCGACGACGAGCAACTGCATTTCGCAACATACCGAGATCATTCAGCGGGAACAACTGGTTCAAGACTTGCGCCAAGTTTACGCGGTGATCCATTCCGGAATCCCCCTTACCCCAGAAGCTCGATTGGTGCCCGGGCAAAAAGTCAGAGTTCGCGGAGGAGCTTTCCAAGGCTACGAAGGGCAAATCCTCCGCCGTGAGGGAAAAACACGTCTCTTGTTGGCAGTACGCTATCTGGAACAAGGCATTTCGATGCAAATCGACGAGAGCTTCCTCGAGATCATCTAACAATCCATTTCAATAAAAAACGCGACTGCAAAAGAGGCCTCGCCAAACGGGAACACGATCCCCTCCATTCTGAGCGGCCTAGGAACTGCAGGAGAGCATGGAACAGCCCGCGCGATTCCTGGCCCAATCGGGCCGTTTTTCGGCCAAGTGCTGAGACTCAGGTTGCTCGTGATAGGGATTGGCCAACACGCGTTGCAATTCGTGAATCAAAGCATAGTCGCCTTGCTCCGCTGCATCGATCGCTAACTGAGCCAAGTAATTTCGCAACACAAAACGTGGATTCACTAGGTCCATCTTGCGTTTTCGATCTTCCGCCGTTTGAGAGTCTGTTTGAAGACGACGACCGTAGGCACGCAACCAGTCTTCGATCTGCACAACTACTTTTTCAGCCACCTGTTTTGGATCGTAGTACGCCGTTATGAGCGCGGCAGGCAGGCGACCCAGAGGCCCGAGTTCATGTGAATGCGTATCAGCGACACTCGCGTCGGTAGCACCGTCAGTAACCGACGGTGTTACCCATTGAGCCTGGACGTTGGCCAGTTCCCGAAAAAAGAGAGTCATATCTGTCTCGGTAAGTTGTAGTATTTTTACCAAGTCAGCCAACAGGCTCGCATCGGATTCGTGTCGATAGTCCACCAGGCCCAGTTTGGCGGCCATCATTTGTTGCCAGCCGCCGTTGTAAACCTCTTGGTAGGTTTCTAGACCTTTTTCCAAAATACTTTTGTCCTCGATTAGGGGCCATAGGGCATTGGCTAATTGGGCTAAATTCCATAGTCCGATCCTCGGCTGTTGGCCAAACGTATAACGTCGCATTTCGGCGTCAGTCGTGTTTGGTGTCCAGTTCAGATCGTAATCTTCCAGCCATCCATAGGGTCCGTAGTCGATAGTCAGCCCGAGAATCGACATATTGTCGGTGTTCATCACACCATGCACAAAACCGACGCGCATCCAATGAACCATCAATGTCGCCGTGCGACGACACACTTCTTCAAACCAACGCCCATACGTCTCTCGTGACGGGGCCCCGAACTCTGGGAAGTCCGAAGTCAAGGTAAAATCGACCAGGCGACGAAGGTTTTCAACATCACCTCTGGCAGTAAAGATTTGGAAGTTACCAAACCGCACAAACGAAGGTGCGACGCGGCAGACAATTGCCCCAGGTTCTTTTCGAGGGTTGCCATCGTAAAACATATCGCGAACAACTTGTTCTCCCGTCAACACCAAACTGAGTGCGCGCGTCGTGGGGATTCCCAAAGCATGCATGGCTTCGCTGCACAGGAACTCGCGAATCGAGGAACGCAGTACGGCCAGACCGTCAGCTGTTCGAGAATAGGGCGTTGGCCCCGCGCCCTTGAGCTGCAACGTATAGTGCTGCCGGTCGGCCCCGACAACTTCCCCCAGATTAATCGCGCGACCATCGCCCAGTTGGCCAGCCCAGTTGCCGAATTGGTGTCCACCATAACACATGGCAAACGGGTCCATTTCAGGCAGAATTCGATTCCCCCCCATCGCCTCCACAAACCATGCGGCCTGACAATCCTCAGCTGATAAGCCGAGCTGGCTCGCCACGTCGGCGGCATAAGCGATCAAAAACGGTTGGGCCACTGGTGTGGGCGCAACGCGTGAGTAACACGCACCAAAGACCTGCCGAGTGAAATTCCTGGTTTCACCGTCAGCCGGCAGTGAACGCGTGAACCGATTGTCAAATTGAAGCATGATTTCTTACACCTGTTTCGGGCGAGGCCTGCAAGCCAGATTGTGATTACACAACCACCGTCGAGTTCGGGTGGATGCCATCGGGAACTCGTTGTTTTCCCCAACAAACTCCCGGGCGTCAATGGTCGCCCCGGTCCGGTCAACTTCTTTAACGAAGTCTGTGGGGACTCGGATTCCGCACATGGGGATCGCGGAACCGTCCTTCATTTGGTCTTCACATACGCCACCCCAATTCGGCATATTCATACCAACCGGCAGTCGGGTGGCGGAGAATTCATCTAAATCGCAAGAGTTACGCGGCAGGTTGGTTTCGTTTAATTACGATTAAGATTGTACAGAACTGCGACAAATAGCTTTGTTTCCCCGGATCTCAGGCTCCCCCCCGCTGCCGAAAACAAGCTAAAAAAGGTAGGCTAAACGGTCGCTTTTCTGACAATTTCAGTAGACAAATCTCGAAATCCATCGCACTTCTTGTTCCCAAAAATTTCCGTAAAAAACGAGTCAGATTTATTCCGTTGACTTAAAAAATGGGGGCTTTTTTCGAAAAAGGTCACCCAGGAGAACGGAGTGCGCGCCGAGCAAACCATCCCTTCTTGGCATTCTTTTT
>JBGSIY010000139.1:0-3962 GCA_041742275.1 Pirellulaceae bacterium
ACACATTCGACTACAAACCCGAATTGATTGCGCGTCATGGCCAGCCAATGCCCGGTGAAAAGGTGATTACCTTTCAAGGTGGCCAGGGTAACTTGCATCAAAGTCCATGGAAATTTAAGCCGCGGGGGGAAAGTGGCAAAATGGTTTCCACACTGGTCGACCATTTGGGCGAGCTGGCCGATGACATGTGTTTTGTGCATTCGCTGAAAGGCAAGACCAACACGCATGGCCCGGGAGAAAACTTCATGTCCACAGGATTCACCTTGGATGGATTTCCCAGCATGGGGGCCTGGGTCTCCTACGCTTTGGGGAGCGAGAGTGAAGACCTGCCAGCGTTTGTAGCGATACCCGACCCGCGGGGAAAACCGCAATCGAGTGTGAACAATTGGGGTCCCGGATTTCTGCCCGCAGTGTTTCAAGGAACGGATTTCAATGCCGCTGCCCCGATAAGAAACTTGGCTCGCCCTGCCGGTATTTCAGCGCGGCAAGATGAGGCGACGCGCGCTTTCTTGCGACGAATGAACGAGCGCCACTTGGAACAATTTCCCGGGGACTCAGAATTGGCGGCTCGAATCGCCAGCTATGAGTTGGCTGCGAAGATGCAGTTGAGTGTGCCATCGATTGCCGACTTGAGCACCGAACCTGAGCATATCTTAAAGATGTATGGGGCCGATGATTCAACCAATCAGCTCAAAGCCGATTTTGCCAAAAACTGCATTTTGGCTCGACGCCTGATTGAAAATGGCGTGCGGTTTGTGCAGTTATTTAATGGTGCCTATCAGACGGGCGGCGAAGGGACCAGCAACTGGGACGGCCACAAGGCCCTGCAAGATCAATACGCAGTGCATGGACCGATCTTGGACCAACCAGCAGCAGCACTTCTGTCGGACTTGAAACAACGGGGCATGCTGGAAGACACTTTAGTCGTCTGGTGTACCGAATTTGGTCGAATGCCGACATTCCAAGAGGGAGCCAGTGGCCGCGATCACAATGCTGACGGTTTTACGGCTTGGATGGCCGGGGCCGGGGTCAAGAAAGGATTCTCGTATGGTGCCACGGATGAATTTGGTTACAAAGCGGTGGAGAATGTTGTCACCGTTTACGATTTTCACGCAACGATTTTGCATCTATTGGGCCTTGATCATCGCCGCTTGAGCTTCTATCACAATGGTATTGAGAGACGATTAACCGATGTGCATGGCCATGTCATTCACGACCTTTTGATCAACACTTAGTCTTTTCCTAACGAGAGAAAAATGAAACGAGCATCCAATCCTGACTCAGGATCCCAGCGACGCAGCGGTCTGAAATACATGATCACTCCCGAAGAAGTGGCCCAATATCACGACCAAGGCTACCTAATCCTAAACGGATTTTTGACTGAAGAAGAGATGACGACGCTCGATCCCTGGTTCGATCATTTTGTTCAAGGGAAAGAGCCAAATATGGGCAGAGACTTTTGCGATATGAGTCAGCCTTATGGCACGCCCATGGAAGAGTTTCGATTGGTCAACGCGATGTTACCCAGTAAGTATCGACCTGAACTCGTGAATAATATTTATTTCCAAATCGCTCAAAGCGTGGCGGATCAGTTGTATTCCGGCCAAGCGGTTATGGACTACGAACAATTTCTCGCGAAGAAGCCACAGAAGGAAGCGGCCGAATTTGCCATGCATCAGGACTTGGGATATTGGCCCAAGACTGAGAATACGTGGACCGCCACATTTTCCTTGGCCCTCAGTGACTCGGCTCTCGAGAATGGTTGTCTGCAAGTCTGTCCGGGGACTAATAAAGAAACGGAACTGCGGAAGCATGTTCCCAAGAGTTTTCAGAATGACTCGCAGGGAGCCGACGTCAAACGGGACGAATCGCACACTTTGGTGATTGAGTCCAAGGCGACAGACGAAATTGTTTACTTGCCGGTCAAACGGGGTAGCGTGACGATTCATGACGAACGGATCGTCCACGGTTCAGGGGGCAATGTTTCCAATGAGTGGCGAAAAACCTATGTGATGGCTTTTCGCGACGCGGAAACCGTTCGCCAAGAGCGGGCCATGGGATTCACTCATTCGCACAACGATGAAGTCAATTGGAATGAAATCATTCACTAATTCGGCAAAGGTCTATCGCAAGTGAATTCTAACCAAGCAAGTTTTGGATAAATTGAAAATGGCTCTCGCTGACGGGTTGGACCGAGAGGCGAGAGCCCTTGCGGAGTACCTCAAGCCCGTCGAGTTCGTCGTATCCACGCAATTCATCGAGCGTGATTTTGCGTTTCCATTTTTTTACCAACTTGACGTCCACAGCTATCCAAGCGGGGTTGTCTCGCTTCGATTTGGCATCGAAATACTTGCTTTTAGGGTCGAAGGCCGTGGGGTCGGGATAGGCTGTCTTGACAATCTTGCAAACGCCGACGATGCCCGGAGGATCGTCGTTGCTGTGGTAGAAGAAGGCCAAATCGCCGGTTGAGAATTCGTCCCGGAGTAAGTTTCTGGCTTGATAATTTCGCACACCATCCCAGCAAGTTGTTTTGTTCTTCTCTTTGGCCAGGTCGTCGATGGAATAACTGTCGGGTTCGGACTTTAACAACCAATATCGGGTCATGAGTTTTGCGGGCTCGTCAATTTTAGTTGCTGCGTGATTTTAGTTGCTGCGTGACGTGCCGTTGCCAACTCCGTTGCCATTGAGTCGTCCGCCTCGGAAGGCGTCGGCCATCGCCATGGGGACTTCGGCTTCGGCCAGCACTAAACGGGCGCGATTTTCGGCGACGCCCGCTTTCATTTCCTGTTCGGTTGCAATCGCTTCCGCGCGGCGGCGTTCGGCTTTGGCTCGAGCCACCCGAGTGTCCGCTTCGGCTTGATCGGCCTGCAAGCGAGCACCAATATTTTCACCGACGTCGATGTCGGCGATATCGATGGAAACGATTTCGAACGCAGTATGGGCGTCCAACCCACGAGCCAAAACAGCTTTGGAAATTCGATCGGGGTTTTCCAAAACGTCCTGATGGTCATTGGAAGAGCCGATCGAGGAAATGATGCTTTCTCCGACGCGAGCGATGATGGTTTCTTCCGTCGCACCGCCGATCAGTTGGTGCAGGTTCGTGCGAACGGTCACGCGAGCGCGAATTTTTAGTTCCACGCCGTTGCGAGCAATCGCGCTCAGGAAGTTTTTGCCACTTCGTTGAGTATCGGGGCAGTTGATGACCTTGGGGTAGACGCTTGTTTTGACGGCATCGAGAACGTCACGGCCCGCCAAGTCAATCGCCGAGGCCCGGTCGAAGTCCAGATCGATCCCCGCTCGTTGGGCAGCGATAATTGCGTTGATCACTCGCAACACATCACCCCCGGCCAGATAATGAGCCTCGAGTCGTTGGGTGCTGATCCCTGTGCGGCGATTGATGTCCAGTCCCGCTTGGGCTGCCATGATCTTAGCGTTCACGATTACGCCTGGTCGGACCTGACGGAATCCCATCCCGACGAGTCCCAACAAGCTGATATCGGCACTGGACATGTAGCCTTGGACCCAGAGTTTTCCATAAGCGAAAAAGGCGAGAGTCAAACCCAAGAGCAGCGCGGCACCCAAAACCACACCCGCCATGATCGCGTAAAACGTGATCTGGCTGTTGTCCGCGCCAGCTTGCGCCAATAAAAACGAGAGTCCACCAAATGACGATTCAATTCGCAACATGAATTCACCTTAGGTCAAGGGAATGAGTGAGTGATCTGTGTTGGGGCGAAACACGAGAGATTACCCCGTGAAAGCCTGCCTTAAATTCTAACGTATCTATCCCCATTTTTGAAGCTATGGAGTGCTCTCGCCTCCGTTGTGCCGGAAATTCATTCAAAATACGATGTCTTGGCCTAGGAGTCTGTCCGGATACTCAAATAATAATCAGCCGAAGTGCACTAGCACACGGTTAACGTCGTGGAACCGGACGCTAGCGCGTTTCGGCTGATGTTCCC
>JBGSIY010000140.1:0-6385 GCA_041742275.1 Pirellulaceae bacterium
AGGGATGATGTGCCATCGTGACGCGAGTCAAATTCTCGTGGATTTTGATCAACGTGGTCGTGGGTTCCTCGCGATCGAAGAAACACAACTCTGTCGGGGAGTGGAAATCACGTTCGTAGTAGGGAACCCCCATGAACATTTGACCATCGGCATTCAGGTACCGGTCGGGAACTCGAACGGGCGCAAAGCACTCGAGGATCAAGTGGTCTTCGCGTTGGATATCATCGGACACCATGCGATAGGTCGTGGTCCTCGGCATAATGACATAGTCACCTCGGCGATAAGGAAGCTTGCCATAGGTCGTCTCAAAATAGCCGGAACCCTGATGTATAAAAATAACCTCGTCGGCGGCCCCATTTCGATACAACTCCGATTGTTGTTCCGCTGGCTTCACTCTCCACGACACAAGATCTTCGTTGAAGAGGATGGGAATTCGTCCCGTGACCGGTTCACCCGCCCGAGGAAGGTCTTGGGTTTTAAAATGATGGTGTCGTAGTTCGCGTTCATCCGCCTGAACTAACTCCACGCGACCAGCGGATTCAGTCGCCAAGACACGTGTGGGTGGACGCAGGTGATACATGATGCTGTAGGCCCGATCAAATCCTTGGGTGGTGACAACATGCTCGTAGTACAATCCCTCGTTTAAATAACTTTTTCCGGGGTTGACCATTTTGACGTGGCGTTTCGACGGAACTTCCCCCAGGCGACGATAACTTGGCATGGGTAATTTCTCCAAAAGGTTTTCGAGTAATTTCGAGTATTAATTTATGAGCGGGTTTTTTTGTCGCGGCGCTCACAGTTGTGCGTTGACTAGTTCAACGCAATGAGTGCGTGGGCAAATCGTCTTGGGACCCAAGGAATCCGGTTGGGCACCCAGGTCGGATTTGAGATGTCTCTTCGTTGACTCTCATTTTAGCATTTTGGTTGGATGCTGGGTAATGGGCTGATGATGGTCCCGCGAAAACGAGCGGCCAGGCGGCGTTTGGTCGATGGGAGCAAGAAGGGACAATCAGGTTGACGGGGACAACTTATGTCGAACCGCCAGTTGGAAGATGCCGATGGAGTCGCTAGGCTGAAAGAAAAATCAAATTGTTGTGAGGAAAGAAAAAAGATGAGTGCGATTGCGGTTGTGACAGGGGGAAGTAGCGGGATTGGGATGGCCACGGCTGTGCGACTGGCGACCGCGGGATACGACGGGCTGGTATGCGGAAGAGATGCCGGACGTTTAGAAACCGCCGAACAACGAATTGAAGCCGCGACGCAAGGCGAAAGAAAATGGCTTACCTTGGCAGTCGATTTGGCGTCGGATGCGGCACCTCGTGAAATTTTATCGAGGGTCCGCGAGGAATTCGGACGAGTCGATTTGCTGGTGAATGCGGCGGGGTTTGCTGCCAATACACCGTTTGGAGAGATTTCGCCCGAGGAATTTGATAGAACCACCGCGGTCAATATGCGGGGCGTCTTTTTTTTGACACAAGCGTTTTGGCCTATGATGGTCGGGCAAAAATCGGGTGTGATCGTTAATGTTTCCTCGTTGGCCGCGGTCAATCCTTTCCCCGGTTTCGCTGCCTATGGCAGTAGTAAAGCCTGGGTTGACTTGTTCACGATCGCATTGGCCAACGAAGGTCGCGGGCATGGGATTCGAGCCTATTCGATACGTCCCGGCGCGGTGGAAACGCCAATGCTGAGGGGATTGTTTCCCGATTTCCCGGCCGAGCAGACGGTGGATCCAATGGAAATTGCCGAAATGATTTTGATGGTGACCCAAGTTGCGTTTCGAAATTCAAGTGGCCAAGCCATCAATGTGGCGCGGCAAGTGGGGTGATGGTCTGGGTGGGAGCAATCCCGTCTTACGAACAGACTGAAGTTGGTGATCTGAAAAGCCGGAGATGTTTTGTAATCGATGATTCATTTGACTCGCGAGTATCGTTTTTTTTGGCGAACTGAGCTGCCATCCGCCTCGGTGGAACAGCCGGGCGTTGCCAACCTGGCTGGTGGCAAACCGGGCGGTGGCAATTCTTGGGGCGGCGCATACAGCGATCCGTTCCCAGCCCCCTTCATTCAGTTGCGGGCTACGGTCGCTGGAACTCCTGATCCCCAAACGGGCTATTTGGTGAACATCCAGGTGATCGATCGTGCGCTCGCATCGATTGTGGAAAACAGAATTCTGCCCTTGAGGGGGGCCGAAGCGAATTACGTTAACGCTTTACTACAAACAAGATCCCTCATCGACCTGTTGCCGGACTCGCTGCAAGTTGTGTCTAGCGAATTGATTATCTCGCCGTTTTGTCACGTGCAATTGAAAATGGAAGACCCCATGGCCGTTTTACTCACTCAAGAATTTGAATTTTCCGCGGCTCATCGTTTGCATAGCGAAACGTTTTCTGCCGAAGAGAACCGCAATTTTTTTGGTAAATGTAATAATTCTGCGGGGCACGGTCACAACTATGTCGTCGCAGTGACACTACGTCTACCGAGTGGTCCCAAGGGATCTGTTGGTTTTTCGATGTCTGCCCTGGAATCGCAAGTCAAACAGCAAGTGATCGATCGCCTGGATCATAAACATTTGAATGTGGATGTTCCCGAATTTGAAAACGTCAATCCTTCCGTAGAAAACATCGCACAAGTGGTGTGGGGTTATCTCGCCAATTTAAGCTGTGGCGGCACTCTGGAAAACGTGCGCGTTTATGAAACCCCCAAGACCTGGGCCGACTACTCGGGGCCGGACACGTCGGGCAAAAGCCTCTCTCAGCATGAGAATGCGTCCTAGCCGATGGGCGTTGAGTGGGACTCACCAGATCAAGTCTTTTTTCGAGTCTGCTTGGGGTCGCCTCGTATTGTTCCAGAAGAAACATCTGGAAACATCATGGCGTCAATTCAATTTTTTCGTTGGGAATATTTTCAGATCTCCCGCAGGCTTTGTTTGATTTGTTTCCTGGCGATGGTTGCAATTCGCTCTAAGACGGATGAGTTATCGTATTTGTTGCGGAAGGAATCGATGACTTGGGGCAAAGCACTCATGATTTGTTCCCCCATTTGTTGAGCTTGCGAGCGAACGAGATTCAGAGCGACGTCCAATTGTTGGGCAAGCGATTCGATATGTTTGAGTTTGATGATTCCCGGATCGGAAGAATGGCCGATCATCATAGCGAGATGGCGGTCGATTCGATCGTAGTTGCGAGTGCAAACCAGGTCGTAGAACGGGGCCAATGTCAGGTGGCCTTCTGATCCGTAAAGTAACGACAGGTTTTTGCCATGAGCGTCGGAGTTCCCCACGAACAAATTAAACAACGTCCATTGAAGTAATTTTTTCAACTCCACCACAGGCATTGAGCAATGATCGCGGATGACCTGTGCGCAGGCCGCCAAGCTGGGGCCCCCTTCTTTCTCGTATTTGTTTTTGGGGTTGATCCCCAGAGCTTGGCAAAAATCTTCCTGGTGCAATCGAATATAAGTACTGCCCGACGGCAATCGGTCATATCGTGTCACCACAGCGATCCGATTGCGGTTCGTTGGCAGAAGGTCAATATCGACGACGGGCAGGCCGATGCCACGCGCGAGGAGACTGACAAATGTTTCGTTTTCGGGGAGGTGCGAGTAAAAGGGGGAGGGGAATTTTAACAGGTGGGTGCTGGGTGAATTGCCCAAGGGGACGGAGATGACATCACCGATGATGTGGACAGGAAGTTTGTCTTGGGCTCCGGCCAGGGAGAGTCGAACCTCGTTATGCCCCGTGATGGCCGAAAAGGCGTCGGGGGTTCCCGTTGACCAATTGGCCAGTTGCTCCGCTGTGATCGGTTCGTAAATTTGACTTTGAGGCGGTGAATTGGGGGAGGCGGTGATCGCCAAGGCACCGGCGCAGTCGCCGCCAATGGCTTTGAGCAAGGCGAAGTCATTTCCGGGAGATATCTTGAGGGATGTGCAAATCCGTTGGCGAACGTTTTCTTCCGGCAACAAGTTCACAAAAAAATGGTGAGCTGCTCGGGTCTGAAAATTGCCGTCCAGTGGCAGCGAAAGGGAAATGGGGAACGCCTGGGGCAACGTCAGCCAATCGCCGTGATAAGCGAATGCCAAGTCACCATTGGTTTGCATGGTGAGCGTACCCACCAAGTGATCTTGATAGTGCACGAACAATTGGTTGTGAGGGGCGTCCATGGCGGGCTTTCGGTAGATATATTTTTATTTGCGAGGGCTTACGTGCAATTCCAGGCCGAATAACTGCAGGACCTTGAGTGTCAGTCCCAATTGGCTGGTCGGCTTTCCCCGCTCCAGTTCCGACAAAAAACGGACGCCAACACCCGCCAAGGCGGCGGCGTCTTTCAATGTGAGTTGGCTTTCCTTGCGACGGGCGCGGACCATCTCGCCAATTTGGTTCGTGGAGGTGATTTTGGTCATTTTGTTCCCGATCGGGATGATTTTGGGCCGTTTGGAATCATATCGGTAGTTTTTGTCCCGATCGGGAATATTTTAGCATTAAATTCGATGGGAGCCAAGAAAAAATCCCGATCGGGAATATTTCCTGAAGGAAAAGAGCTGTTTTTGTCTATTGTTGGCACAAAAAAACCTTGGCCATCCAAGGAAGGCCAAGGTTAAGTGAAAATTTTGTGGACTTGTTCGAGTCCTAAGAAAACCTGGGGACCGCCCCGAATTAATTATCGAATTTTTCTTCCAGGAGCAGTTTGATCGTCTCATGCAGAGCCTTGGCATTGGCTTCGCCGGAACCGACCTTGATCATCCGCACGTTGCCTTGGCGATCGATCAGAACGGCATGGGGAATCCCAGTGACGCCGTAATCGGATTGCATTTTGCTGTCGGCGGGTGAGATGACCGAGGGGTGCATCAAGTCGTGCGACTTCATGAATTTATCGACAGCCGCTTGTTCGTCCTCGGCGGAGACTTTTTCGTCCCCTTCGGCCCTAGCGGCCTTGTTGGCTTCGTCGTCCCATTTGTAATTGTAGTAACGAGTCACGCCCACGACCTCGAAGCCCTGGCTGTGAAATTCCTCGCGCCATTCGCGGAGGTGGGGGAAGGTGGCGATACAGGGACCGCACCAAACGGCCCAGAAGTCCAGCAATACGACTTTGCCCTTGAGCGAATCGAGAGAAACTTCGGCGCCATTGTTAACCCAAGCTTCGACGTCGATGCTGGGGGCGGGTTGTCCGATCATTTCTTTGACCTTCAACGCGCTGGCAATCCGGCCTTCGTACGATTTTAGATTTTCGATGACGCGATCCAAGCTGGAATTCAGTTTAGCGTTGGCTGCCTCAAGTTGAGGGAGGGCAGATTCGAGGGTTTTTTTGGCGCCTTCGGGATCATCGCGATACGTCATTCCCAGTTTTGTGAGTAACATGCTGGCGAACACGTTGGCGACAGCCGCTGATTCAGGATTTTTTTCAAAAGCGTTGGTGACCACTGATTCTCGCCGAGCGTCGAGACTTTTCGATTTCTCGGCATTATCGCGATTCGCTTGGGAGGCTGTTTGCAACACGAGGTTGTAGACTTGCAAGGCGTTTTCGTTTTCAGGATTCTGTTCGTAGAAATTCCCGACCCGCTCAACTTCGCTGTCCAGTAGGCTCACCACATCCGCACGTTCCTCTTCGGAGGCAGTGGGGGAGGTAGCCTGAATCCCTAGCAGGGTGACGATTTGTGACGAGATGGCGGTCACATCTCCGGCGACTTCCATCGTTTGCAATTTCGCAATGGCGTCACTGATCATCGCATACGATTCGGCGCCTTGATTGGAACGGCGATACAGCGAATCGAGACTACGGAGAGAGTTCGTCAATCCGGCTCTAGCCATCGGTGTATCCAGATTGTTCAAAAAGAACGTTACTGATTTCTTGTATTGCTCGGCCGCCTGATCGTTTTTGCGAGCGCGAAGCAAGCCCATCGCGATGGAAGAACGAAGATTTTCTAGTACGGATATTTTTTGAACATCCCCGGCGGCTTCCGTGATCGCCGCTTCGACCGTTTCAATCGCCTTGTCGATCTCGTCTTCGGCAATCAATTCACGAATTTGAACCGGTAGTGATTTGTCGTTTTTGGCTTCGTCTTGAGCCATGCTGATCGACGTAGAAACGCCGATTAGCAAAGTCAGCGCCAGAGTGATCCAATTTTTTCGCATAGGGATACTTCCTTAAAAAATTTCGAGAGTGAAAAAGGTGTTGCGTTTATTCTAGCGGCGCCGAGCGTTGACTTCAAACAGCCACAACCCGCAGCGAGCGATTAAGAAGCGATCTCGCCGAAAGGCACCATCTTCGTTGGAGTCCAGGCTTCAGCCTGCTCAAGCGCAAGCATTTACAGATTTATCTGCCTGAAAGGCAACATCTTCGTTGGAGTCCAAGCTTCAGACTGCTCAAGCGTAACCTTTTACGGATTTATCTGC
>JBGSIY010000141.1:0-5342 GCA_041742275.1 Pirellulaceae bacterium
CGCCGTGCCAATCAAAGTCCCCGCGAGAGCATTGACCAGGGACTCGCTTCTTGCTCCGGCCTGTCGATCATCTTGGTGGATGCCTGCCGTGCCGTAGGTGTCCCAGCGAGAATCGCCGGCATCCCCAAATGGGCCAACAAACAAGGCAATCATACTTGGGTCGAAATCTGGGACGGTGACTGGCACTTTACCGGCGCCGCCGAATATAACGCCGAAGGACTCAATCGGACTTGGTTCAATGCCGACGCCGCCTTGGCCGATGCGTCCAGCCAAATGAGCAGTATCTACGCCCTGAGCTATCGTCCCACCGGACAACATTTCCCCATGGTCTGGGCTCTCCAAAACAAATCCCTGCACGCGGTCAACGTGACATCACGCTACACGCAATCGAAACCGCAGGATGATACGCAAGTCCGTTTTATGGTGCGTGTTTGGAACCCGGAAAAATCTCAACGCGTCCGCACCGAGCTGAATATTCACAATGCGGACGCTCCCACTGAGCAGTATTCTGGTTTCTCTCGCGACGAATCCTTCGACACAAACGATATTGCAAGTTTTGATTTGAAACGAGACGCCAGTTATGTGTTGACGGTCAAGTCCAGTTATTCAGAGTTGCAGTTCCCATTTCGCTCGGCCTCCGAGCCGCAACAAATGGTGGAACTCAAACTGCCCTGGTCCAAAATCAATCTAGCTGCCGACAATGAGATGCTGGCTGTCGACGCCCAACGAGTTCAAGAATTCGCTCAACGGTTTTTTGCAGCCTCGCTGGAGCAGCAAGTTCAATTGGTCGCCGAGCCGGGCGTCGACGAACTTTTGATCAAACACTATACCGAGGTCAAAAGGATTGCCTGGCAGGCTTTCTTGGCATCCTCGGCGGCGAAACAATCCCTGGAAAACTATCAAAACGATCGAGTGACTTTCCAGGAGCACACAAGTCCTTATGTTGTCAAAACCGTGGGAGAACGTCCGGCCAGCGGCTGGCCATTGGTTATCGCCATGCACGGCGGTGGCGGAGCTCCGGCCGAGGTCAACGACAGTCAGTGGAAAGTCATGCAACGATATTACCGCGACCATCCCGAGGTCACGGGTTATAAATACTTGGCCCTTCGCGCTCCCAATAATACCTGGAATGGCTTTTACGATGACTACGTTTACCCGTTGATCGAGAACCTAATTTCTCAGTTTGTCATTCATGGTGATGTCGACGCGAATCGTGTCTTTTTGATGGGGTATTCCCATGGCGGTTATGGTGCCTTCGCCATCGGCCCCAAGATCCCCCATCGTTTTGCGGCGATTCATTCCAGTGCTGCCGCACCGACTGACGGACAAATCACTGCAAAAACGTTGCGATCCACACGTTTCACGTTTATGGTGGGTGAAAAAGATACTGCCTACGGTCGCCGGGAACGTTGCGAAAAATTTAATGAATCCGTTCAAGCATTGCGTGGGGATCGCATCGACATTTATCCTGTTGAGTTTCTCTATCAACCCGGCTTCGGGCACGGCGGTCTCCCCGACCGCGACATCTTAACTCGTATGCTCCCGTACCGCCGCAATCCCGTGCCCTACGAGATCGATTGGGAAATGACCGACTCGGTAGTGAAAGACTTTTTTTGGTTGTCGATCGCCGAAGCGGCCAAGGGTCGAGAAATTTCGGCGCGTTTGCCCTCGATGAATCAGCTCATCATCACCACGCGAGAAGTCGGCGCGGTTGATGTTTGGCTGGATGAACGATTAGTGAATGTTGATATAAATTTAGAGATCCAATTCAACGGCCAAACTACCAGCGTCCCACTTCGCCCGACGTTGCAATACCTGTGCGAGTCAATCGCCCGCAGACGTGACCCTGATTTAGCTTTCGGAATTAAAATTACTCTCGGACAATAACAACAGGTGGGTTCATGAATTCCTGGCGATGGGTAACGAATCCAATGCAGCCGATCGGCTCGCTGTTATGCTGCCTGGTGATTTGTTCGGGCAATGCCAGCCTCGTGGGCCAAGCAACCCAGTCAAAGGACCCACCTGCGACTGCACCGCGGGCCGCGGGAGAGCCGAATGGATTGGCACGGGAAACCAGCCCGTACCTGCAATCGCACGCGGAAAATCCGGTCAACTGGTACCCTTGGGGCGAACCCGCGCTGCGTCGTGCTCGGGACGAAAACAAATTAATATTCCTCTCGATCGGCTACTCCAGCTGTCATTGGTGCCATGTCATGGAACGGGAGTCCTTCGTCGACCCGGAAATCGCCGCTTTTTTGAACCAGCATTTTATTTGCATCAAAGTCGATCGCGAAGAACGTCCAGATGTGGACCGAATCTACATGGAATCGCTCTTGTTGTACAACCAATTGCGCGGCTCCAGAGCGGGAGGGGGTTGGCCGTTGAGCCTATTTTTGCTCCCGGATTCACGCCCCTTTTTTGGTGGTAGCTATTTCCCAGCTCGCGATGGTGATCGGGGAGTCAAAAACGGATTCCTGTCCATCATTCAACGCATTCACGAACTCGACCAACAAGATCGCGCCCCGTTTCTCCGCGATGCGGAAATCATCACTACGGCGTTGGCGAAGCAATTGGTGCCTCCACCCGCGACGGAAGATCGATCGATCACGGTGGAAACGACGCTGGATGAGGCAATCACCAACCTGCTCTTGCGGTTCGATCCACAATACGGCGGTTTTGAATTTTCCGAGAACAACGATCAGATCCCTAAATTTCCCCAGCCGCCTCGCCTGATGTTCCTTGTGAGCCAGCTGCCAAAAACAAAACACCACGCCAAACTCCTCGAAGCCCTGAGACTCACCTCGCAACAACTCACGCGTGGCGGGATCTACGATCATCTGGGCGGCGGGTGGCATCGCTACAGTGTTGATCGCTACTGGCGAGTCCCTCACTTCGAAAAGATGTTGTACGACAACGCCCAACTGATATCGTGGTACTCGCGATTACACACCGTAACTGACAACCCGCGTGCTCGTGAAGTCGTCGAGCAAACCATTGAATTCCTACGCCTGGAAATGCAAGCAGACTCTGGTGGCTTCTACACGGCAATCGATGCTGATTCTGAGGGTCGCGAGGGTGCCTACTACGTTTGGACCGCAGATCAAATTCGTTCGGCGGTCGGTGAATCGAATTATCCTTTCGCCAAAAAATGTTTCGGTTTGGATCAGCCTCCCCATTTTTTAGAGAAAGAGTATGTCTTGCAACGTTCGGTACCCCTGCCGGAACTAGCCACGTCGTTTAACCTGTCCGAAGCCGAGGCATCAGAACGAGTCACCACGATTCGCAAGCAACTTTTGACAGCTCGAGCATTGCGCGAACGTCCCCAACTGGATTATAAAATTTTGACCGCCGACAACGGCCTAGTCATTCGCGGTCTGGCCGATGCGGGTCGCGCTTTCGATCGACATGAATATCTGGAACTCGCGCGAAACACGGCTCGTTTTGTCCTGTCTAAATTGTCGAATGAACAAGGCGAATTGTATCGGACCTACACCCAAGGCCAACCGAGTATCCGCGCCTACCTGGATGACTACAGCCAATTGATCGATGGTCTCATTGGCTTGCATGAGGCCACGGGCGAGTCCCTTTGGTTGGAGGAAGCCGTTCGTTTGCAGACAATACAAAACCGTTTGTTTTGGGACGAAACGGGGAAAGGTTTCTTTTTTGCCGAAACCCGAGATCAAACCTTGATCGCCCAAATTAAAGAAATCGCCGACAGCGTGACGCCTGCCGGAAATAACGTTTCCGCTGGCAATTTGTTGTACCTCGCGCAACATACCGACCGGCCGCAATGGCAGGAAATGGCTCAACAAATCGGCAGAATGGCCTTACCGCTGCTGTATGAATATCCTGAAAGCGCCCCACGCCTCTTGTCGATTCTCGAGCAATTGCAGTGATTTTTAACCGCTGTCCGCACGGCGGTGAAGGTTATTTTCATAAAATTGGCCAGGTTACCCAAAAATCCTGTCACTCAATGCGTGAAACACATCACTTGGTGATAGTGCCGAATGATTGAGTACCGCAATCGGCCTTCTCAGCTCGCTTTCGATTTGGAGATTGCATTATGAATACATCTCATACCTCTGAAACGCGTTCCGTTGCCGATGGCCCGTTGTGGGAACGCGTCTTGCGAGATGAAACAGGTGCTTTTGAACAAGTGGTCGAACAGCATCAGGGAGTGGTCGCTGCGGTTGCCTTTAATATTCTCGGAGACTTTTATGCCAGCCAAGACGTGGCCCAGGAAACATTTTGGCAAGCCTGGCGTTCGCGAAACCAACTGCACGATCCATCGCGCCTGGGGCCCTGGTTATGTGGCATCGCCCGCAACCTTTCGCATCAGGCCTTGAGCAAACAACGCCGGACCCCATCACTGCTTGATATCGCAGACATTGATCCCGAATCGATAGATCAGGACCCAATCGAACTCTCGATTTCTGGAGAAGAAAGAAAACTGGTTTGGGCTGCTCTGGAAGACATTCCCGAGTCGTATCGCGAAGCCTTAATTTTGTTTTATCGCGAGGGTCAAAGCGTCAGCGAGATCGCAGCGACGTTGGAGATTTCCACGGATGCCGCCAAGCAGCGTTTGAGTCGCGGACGTGATCGAGTCCGCGATCACTTGGCCAACACAGTTGAAGATGTGCTACGACGATCCCGACCTGGCCGGGCGTTCACGACGCGAGTCATGGCAGGCGTGGCGGCCCTCTCGGCTTCCTTCAAGGCAGTTGGTCCTGCCTCCGCAGCCGGCTTGGGAAACTCACTAGCTCAAGGGACGGCCGGTGGGGTCGCTGCGACGGCGACCAAGTCGTTGCTGGCCGGTGGAGCCGGGGCCGGAATCGTGGGCGGGCTATTAGGGGCGGCCGGTGGGCTGGGGGGAGCCTGGTTGGGAACATGGTTGCCCGCTCAACTCGCGCCAACACAAGCCGAACGACTCCTACTGGAGAAATCGGGGAGAAAGGTTTGGGTCGCAACGTTGATCTTTACCGCAGCCATGCTCGTCTCATCAACCCTGATCGTCACGCAGATTGGCTGGGTTCCATTCCTGATTGCAACAGCCTTGATCGGCCTGACATTCGGGGCTTATGTCCTGGTGCATTCGATGGCACTTCAACGCGAAATCCAGAAACTTCGCGCCACCACAACCGCAGAGGCCACTCCCAACGATTCCTATCTGCGGAAGCAGTGGGGGTATACCACTCCCGCGCGATACGAGTACCGAGGGCGTCAATATACAAGCCGTTGGCGGCCGTTTGGTGTCCCTCTCATCGATGTTCAATTCGGTAACCTGACGGGACCGAACAACATCTCGGCCTCGCCGCCACGACATGCCTTTGGCTGGATAGCTG
>JBGSIY010000142.1:0-2413 GCA_041742275.1 Pirellulaceae bacterium
GAAACCAGTCGGTGCCATTTCTCTGGATATCTGCCTTCAACGATGCGAGGATGTCTTCATAGGAAGTCCAGTTTATGCTTATCGAGGACATGTGGAGTGGGGACACGGGCTTTCCCAAACTCGGTAAATAAAGATGGCCTACGCCATATCTTCCGTCAGCTATTGAGCCTCTCCACGCCTCCCACAGAGCCCGCTCGTCGTGTCCTCCTAGTGTGATCAATGGCTTGCCTTGATGTAACGAGGCGATGTGATCGAGACATGCCCACACGACAGCAGGATTCAAAAGTCTTCGTGGCCTTTTTCGTTTCAACATGTCTTCCGAAATTCCCTTTAACTCCTCTGCATCGAGTGTCTTTGAAATTCGAAGGACTTCATCAAGCATTTTGTCGGTTTTTCCTAGCCATCTATCGACAAATTGCCATGGATCTCCAGTTGTATCTTCTGCCTGAGATGTTGTGATGTCTGAGAATAGCTTGCACTCAAAGTCGTTAAGACCGTGAGCCTTACTCCACCAACGGCGAATAGCCGTCAAAAAGTCGTGTTCAGTGTGGTCCTTGTTTCCCAAGTTGTCTAAACATAGAACAACTTTGGCTCCCATTTGACTCAATGCAGCGGCTGCAAAGGTTTGTGCTGCGTGAATCGGCGTGGGTTTTCGTAGCCGAACTGGCCAGAAGACAACTGGTCCGTCGCCTTCATAAGAACCAAGTTCCCAAATGAAGTCGAAATTGCCTTTAAGCGCCGCGATTACCTGGAGGGTGGATCGAACGTTAGTTTCCGTTTCAGGAGCTTTGCCAAAAGCCGTGTGGGCTGCGTTCACGGAAACCTGCGAATCAGCCCTAGTATTGTTAAATCTCTGAGCGTCCGAAGCTATTCCTGCCTCAAGAATTAGGTCCAATAGCCGTGTGGCATTTCGCATCGCAACAGTTCTATATGCCCCTCCCGACGTGCTATCCAAGTGGGATTTGCGGTCGTCTGCAAAATCCGAAATGCCTCTGATGATCAAGCTCTCCGGAGAAGGAATATGATTAAAAATCGAATTGAGTGCACCACCTGACTCCATCTCAATCGCGGAGACCTTCCGATTTCGATCTCGCAGGAACTGTGAAAACTCAGGTGCGGCAACTACAAATGGTCCAGAGGCAATAGGGCCAAGATGGATGATGGGTTCTTCACGAACCTGGTGATTGACACCCGAAGCTGGAAGTACCGTGGAATAGTCGTTCTTTCCAGCAGATTTCCAAGAATTGAGAAGTTCTGGGCTCGTGAATTCTAGGCTCTCTACAGCGTTATAGATTCTGGGGGTAGGACGGTACGGGGTTCCCGCTACCGATAACTCGCTGTTTGAAAGCTTGGATTTGTTTCTGTTCGATCCGATTAGCGATCCAAACCATTCCAGTCGGGACTTCTTCCTTGTTTGAATCTTCGCATGATCAATGTATGACTCGACGGCATTTGCAACAACGACATCTGTCAGTTGCAAATCAGCGTTTAAAGCGCCAGCAATGCCCAACACCACAAAGACCGATGGCGAATATCGATGAATCATGTGCTGCGTTAGCCTGGCTGTATTTGTTTCGCCCATCTGGGCTGCAAATGCCACAGCAATTCTCAGCCTACTATTTCCCTGCCTGTACTCGCCTTCGAAAATGCTGTCTGCCGTTGATTCATTCCGTACGCCCACTAGTTCGCACCGAATAATTTCTTTGAAGATTCGGAACTCTTCCTTCAAAGCAATGAAAACGCAAATCGTTGAAAGCTCGGTTTGAGAACTCATACCAATCACCGCCAAACTTTCGTTACGAAAGCAATGTTCTTCTTAATGGTTGGATAATTCTCGGACATTGGAGATCTGCGGCAGTTTATCCGGAGAAGATATTTATCAAGCTGCTCAATCGCACGCCAAAGTCCAGTTTCACATACTGAAAAACTTTCTTTCGGCTGTCGATAAACTCCTGACCATCGGTCGCACTGATACCGGTTACCGACTGAACGTGTGATGTACCAACAGCCTATGCGATTGCTGTGCATTGAAACCTCATAGTGGAATGTTTTGTTTTTGACGCCGACCCCCTCGATGACCACACCTGCGTTCGGTGCCGATCAGGGAAAACGTTAGTCTTGCCGCAGTCACCGTGTGCGCTCGCCATGACTGAAGCCCCTAGCAGACAACCGCTATCGCACATGTTATACTCTCCCCACCGCTGGGCGTCAGCCCCGGGGACGAGTTCGGACTAAAACCGCCCAGTTTTTCGGGAGACTGGAGTATGACCAAGACAAAAGACGATTTCGGCGTCCGTGTTAAGGAACTGCGTGAACGGTTGCACCTCACCCAAGAGGCGATGGCAGAGACCCTTGGCGTTAGCTTCGCGACCGTGAATCGCTGGGAAAACGGATGGACGGCACCTTCGAAACT
>JBGSIY010000143.1:0-2326 GCA_041742275.1 Pirellulaceae bacterium
GGCAATGGCTGTGGCAACATGACCCAACTCCGGTCAAAATCGCCAACTACGAACTCCTCACTCGCGACCAAGATTTTTTCTTGACCAAAGATGCAGAAGAACATTACGATCTCGTCGTCCTCGATGAGGCCCAGCGAATTAAGAATCAAGACAATGCGACCAGCCGCGTGGTCCGCAAGATCAGTCGCGATCGCAGCTGGGCCATGACGGGGACTCCCATCGAAAATTCCATCGAAGACTTGATCGGAATTTTTGAATTTGTCTCACCCGGACTGGTTGCCAGTCATATGTCGATTCGGCAAATCCGCGAGGAGGTCAAAGACCATATCATTCGCCGCACCAAAGATATTGTCATGACGGACATGCCACCCAAAATGATCTGCGATGAACATCTGGATCTGTCGCCCGAACAAGCTCACACTTATCACTGTGCGGAAAAAGAGGGAATCGTCCATCTCAACGATATGGGGGATCATGTCCAAATCAAACACGTCTTCGAATTGGTTCTCCGTTTGAAACAAATCTGTAATTTCGATCCCCTCACTCACAGTAGCAGCAAGGTGGATCGGTTAGTGGCCGATCTGGAAGAGGTGGCCGCCAGCGGGCAAAAAGCGATTGTCTTCAGCCAATGGGTGGGAACCTTGGACAAAATCAGCGAGCGACTCCAAGCCTACAATCCTCTCGCGTTCCACGGCCGAATTCCCTCTGCCAAACGCGATCCCATTTTGCAAGAGTTCAAAACGAATCCCAAACGCCATGTGATTTTGATGAGCTATGGGGCTGGCAGTGTCGGTTTGAATCTGCAGTTCTGTCGTTATGTGTTTTTGTTTGATCGCTGGTGGAACCCAGCCATTGAAGATCAAGCCATCAATCGAGCCCATCGTATTGGCGCGGCTGGCAGCGTGACCGTCAATCGCATGATCATGGCAGAAACGATTGAACAGCGAATTCATGATGTGCTGGAGGCCAAACGCCAGTTGTTTCGTGAAATTCTCTCGGACAACGAAGAACCGCCCAATCTCTCGTTGACCCAGGACGAAATTTTTGGCCTCTTTGATTTGAGAACGCCCCAAGGTAGGATTGCGAAAAAGGCCGGCTAGGCGAAACTGGGATGCGTCTGACAACATTGGGATGACGAACCCCGCTACATGCAACCGCAGCAAAATTTGATGTCAACTGCCAAACACAACAGCTACCCACCTTGGACGCCCCGATTCTGGAACGGGATGCTGATCGGACCCTACCTGCGTCTATTGGCTGCAAATCGATTTCGCATCCACCCTCTACGAATTCCCATGGCCGTATTGGGGTCAGGGGTCAGTTGCTTTAATTCAAGTCTAGCGATGATTCAGCGCGTCGCGATGAACAAACGGATCCACGCAACCCAACTCACGGCCCCTCCTATTTTTATCATCGGTCACTGGCGCAGTGGCACGACCCTGATGCACGAACTTTTGACCTTGGACCATCAGTTTGCCTTTCCCAATAACTTTGACGCGTTCTCCCCTAATCACTTGCTAATCTCGCGACCGGTGCTGGAACCTCTTATCAATCTGCTGTTGCCTGGCAAACGCCCCATGGACGCGATGGCCATGGACGCTCGCAGCCCCCAAGAAGATGACTTTGCTCTGATCTCGTTAGGGGCCCCTACCCTTTATCGAAAAATTGCTTTTCCTAACCAACGATTCTTGCAACCCGCCGGCGACTCGCAGAACAGCGATCCCAAATCGACGACCATCCACGACGCCATGGTCTATTTTTTGCAAGTCTTAACAGCCCGATATCATCGTCGCTTGGTTCTAAAATCCCCGCCGCACACCAGCCGCCTGAGAGAACTGGCTGAATGGTTTCCCGGAGCGAAGTTCATTCACCTGGCACGGCATCCCTATCAAGTCGTCCCGTCGACAATCAAACTCTGGCGGGCGCTGGATTGGACCCAAGGGTTCGAGATCCCTCGATACACCGATGCGCAGTTACAAAAATATATTTTCGATGAACAGGCCCACATGTACGAGGCCTATGAATCGCAGGTAAAACAAATCCCGGCGGAAGACTTAATCGAAATTCGTTTCGAAGACTTGATCGCTAATCCCGTTGCCATCACCCAGATGGTCTACGATAAATTTGCACTAGAGAATTTTGACCAGCTCCGCCCTGCGATCGAAAACTATTTTTCAGAAGCCCACGCGGTGAAGCCAACGCTTGGCACCCAGGACGTCGAGGTTCAACAGCAAATCGCCCAACACTGGCAATCTTATTTCAAGCGGTTTGGATACGAAACCTGATCGAGTCTACCACCCAACCGTGTTTATCAGTTCCCCCGCTC
>JBGSIY010000144.1:0-5689 GCA_041742275.1 Pirellulaceae bacterium
TTAGGTAAAAAGATAGCTGTGGATTCCGAATTGCCTCGCGATTTGAAACAATTCGTCGAACGCTTGGAACAAGAACGACGTACGCCTCGAAAATAGGTAATCAATAGACATATGACACACCTAACATTGCAGGAAGCCCAAACGCAAGTCGACGAGTGGATTCGGACCATCGGCGTTCGTTATTTTTCCGAACTCACAAACTTGGCTCAGTTAATGGAAGAGGTCGGCGAGCTCTCGCGAATCATGTCCCGCACCTATGGGGAACAAAGTTTTAAAGACGGTGACTCGTCTACGGACCTATCCGACGAACTAGCAGATGTCCTATTTGTTTTGATTTGTATTGCGAATCAAACCGGAGTCGATCTCAATGCGGCACTCCAAAAAAATCTTGAAAAGAAAACGCAACGCGACCTAACTCGCCACCAACAGAACCAGAAACTCAAATAGTTTATCCTGATCAAATATTCATGAAGCCCGAATCAAAAATTACCGTCATGCGTCGTATTCCCTTTTGCGCTGGGCATCGCCTAGTGGGCCACGAGGGAAAATGCGTCCATTTGCATGGCCATAATTACTTGGTCGAAATCTATGTGACCGGCACCAAAGTGGACAAACTGGGGCGGATCGTCGACTTTGCGGTAATCAATCGCCTGTTCAAAGAATGGATTGACGACAACTGGGATCACGGATTTATTTTATGGGACGAAGACGAACGAGCGATTGCCGCGATCAATAGCGTCCCACCGGCCCGGGTCTACACGATTCCCTACAATCCAACGGCGGAAAATATTGCAAAGTATCTATTAATCGAGGTCGGACCCAAATTGTTGGCACAGCTTCACGGTTACGAACTTGAGCTATCCAAAGTGGTTTTGTGGGAGAGCGAAAAATCTTCGGCCACCGTCGAACTCGCCTAGACATCGATTACCAAACGTCAACCCATGCCCCATCTGAGTCCGTTCGCCCATTTGCACATGACTCCAGTGAACTGGCCTTCGACGACTGTGTCGTCAACGCATTCGCAGTCGAAAACGAGATCCGCCGGCAACGCTCGTCAAAGCAGGAGACGCCCCCATCGTCAGCGGGCTAGACCATAATTTGTAACCTTAATCATTATGGAACTTTTTTACACCGATATTTTTGTGCTGCCGCTGCCATCGGGCCATCGATTCCCCATGGACAAGTATCGATTGTTGAGAGAACGAGTCTCCAAATCGTTGTTGTCAGAGACGTGTCATTTAAGAATTCCGCCTCCGGCAACCGATGATCAACTGCGATTAGCTCACGCACCCGATTATATCGCCCGAGTTTCAGAGGGCAGATTGACTCTTCTGGAAGAACGCCGCATCGGGTTTCCTTGGTCTCCCCAAATGGTTGATCGATCCCGGCGTTCGACCGGCGCCAGCATCGCGGCCGCTCAGTCAGCGATCAAGAATCAAGTGTCCGTAAATCTAGCGGGTGGAACTCATCATGCCTCAACGAACTGCGGCAGCGGCTATTGTGTTTTCAATGATTCCTGCGTCGCCGCGAGAGTATTACAACAGGCCGGCTTGTGTCGCAACGTTTTGATATTAGATTTGGACGTACATCAAGGAAATGGTACCGCAGAAATCTGCCAAGACGACGCATCCATCTTCACCTGCTCAATTCATTGCGAAAAAAATTATCCGTTTGTCAAAGCCCAGAGTGATCTCGATATCGCAATGCCCGAGGGGACCGCGGACGACCAATATAGCACTACTTTAGCAGAAACATTCCAGGCGATTGAGCGTCGATTTGTTCCCGATTTCGTTTTCTATCTCGCTGGGGCAGATCCCTATCATGGTGACCGATTGGGAAAGATGAAACTCACCAAACATGGCCTTCTGGCTCGCGACGAAGCCGTCTTTTCCTGGTGTCATCGACATCAACTCCCCGTCGCGGTGTCCATGGCGGGTGGATACGCCCCAAATGTCAACGATATTGTTGATATTCACTTCAATACGGTCGCTGCTGCGGCAAAATATTCTCTTTAGGCGATTCCTAACGATAGTGCTGTTTCCCGCGAAATCGGCCGATATTTTTAGCTTTTTTTTCTTTGACAACGGGCTCACAACTCGTTTCGCTATTGGTAAAATCGGAGCATCATCAACATTTTTTATTTGAGCAACCACCATCGTGAATGCTCCGGGAGTTGGCAAAATCAAATCGGAATTGCCGGCGAAGTGGAGAGTTTGCGAACCACGAAGCGAGAAAGTCGAACTGATGGAAATCACACGCGTCGAACATGTCATGGTTGTCCCAACGGATCTCTTTCATTCGGTGGGTTATTTCCAAGGCTTCAATGTGGAAATCGATCGGTATTTGGATATCTTACTGAATCCGATCAACGCCAAATATTTGCCTCGCGATGAGATGGAGGCAGATCCTTCGTTCAAACAATTGATTCCCTATTGCGTTTTTCGATATATCGACAATGACGGCACGCCTCATTTGTTTCAGTACACCCGTGGCAAAGGCCAGGGGGAGGCGCGATTGCATGCCAAAAAGAGCATTGGTGTGGGGGGCCATATCTCGGCCGAAGATGGCGAGGGCTTCGCCGCTTATCAAGAAGCCCTGCAACGGGAACTCGCCGAAGAAATCGAGATCAACTCGCCCTTCGAGGAACGATGTGTTGGCCTGATCAATGACGACGAATCCGAGGTGGGCAAAGTTCATCTGGGGGTGGTGCATTTGTTTGACGTTCAATCCCCAGCCGTCGAACCCCGCGAAGATCAAATCATGATGACGGGGTTCAAGCCCGTGGTCGAAATTCTCGACGACATCAACAGCTTCGAAACCTGGTCGCAAATCTGCTTGCGAGCTCTTTTCTAAAGCTGGCTCGCGCGGGAATCGTAGCGAACTCCACTGAGTTTATGTTCGATACGTCAGGTGCGGCGATCACGTCATCGAAACACGTCCGTCGACCAAACGTACAACATGATCGGCCGCGTTGGCTATCTCTTCGTCGTGCGTTACCATCACAATCGTAAGATTTTCATCGCGACAGAGCCGCAATAAAGTCTCCATAACGATGTCACCATTTTTGCGGTCCAAATTGCCCGTTGGCTCATCGGCCAACAGCAACTTGGGGCGACTGATCAACGCGCGAGCGATGGCCGTTCGTTGCATTTCGCCCCCGGACAATTGATTCGGCTTGTGCTGCAAGCGATGAGACAAGCCCACTTTGTCCAACAGCTCCTTGGCCCGTTCGGTGAACTCCTGCTTCTTGCGAAAATAGCTCCAAAAGCCACACTCAACCATACGGGGAACCAGTACGTTCTCCAATGTGGTTAGCTCGGGAAGCAAATGGTAGAACTGAAAAATCATCCCGAAATCTTGATTTCTCAAACGTTCTCGTTGCCGTGAAGGCAAATTGTCGATCCGTTGATTGTCATACCAGACCTCTCCTGCATCCGGAGCATCCAACGTGCCCATCAAGTGCAACAATGTACTTTTCCCAGAACCACTTTGTCCAATGATGGCGGTGAATTGCCCTTCTTCGATTTCCAAATCGACGCCTTGAAGCACGGGCACTTCCACCTTGTGCTTGTAATAACTCTTCTGCAAATTCACCACCTTCAGGCAATGCGGTTTGGTGACGCGTAACGTGATGGGTGAATGCATGCCCGCAACCGAATCCGTTTGCGAAAGGACGCTATCCGGCGACCTACGTGGTGAACCCTGAATGTTACTCATTTCGCAAAGCCTCAACGGGATGAAGACGTGCGGCGCGTAACGCCGGCAAGACACTTGCCAAAACCGCAATCATGATGGCCCCAAACGCAACCGAAACCACCATCATTGGATTAATCTGTGTGGGTATTTCGGAAAAATAATAAATGGTCGGATCAAAAACTTCGCGGCCCGACGCCCATTCCAACAGGTCGGCGATGGCATTGATGTTCCAAACAAATAACAGCCCCAGCAAAATGCCCACTCCCGTGCCCACGGCGCCTAATGACACGCCGTACCCCAAGAAAATCGACATAACGCCACTGCTGGGTGCCCCTAATGCCTTGAGCACGCCAATATCCCGCGTCTTCTCTACAACAATCATGAAGAACGTGGCTAAAATTCCAAAACCTGCAACGGCGATGATCAAAAACAACAAAATATTCAGAATCGTCAATTCCATATTCACGGCACTCAACAAAGGCCTCTGAGTGTCTTGCCAAGTCTGAATGACATAGGGAAAAATTTCAGGTGGAAACCGAGCAATCAACTTGTCCCTAATCTCGTCCAAATTGGCACCCTCTCGCAAACGAATTTGGATACCAGAAACGCCAGCCTCCCCCGTCATGGGATCGATCATCCCTCGCAATTTTTGCAATTTGTCCAACGGAACAAAACAAAAATTTGAATCATATTCATGCATATTTGAGCTATAAAAGTCCACAACAGTAAAATTCTCGGCAATCGGCGTCGGCTGGGCACCCGCTGTGAACAAATTTAATTGCACATCATCGCCCGGACGCACCAAAAAGACATCTGAAACGGCATCGTTATCTTCGGGATCAATCATCTTGCGATTAGAAATCGCCAACCCCATAATGATGCCCGTGTATTGATCACGAGTCGGGTTGAATAATTCCGATGCGGATACGGCAGGGCGGACCTTGGAATGGGGATCAAATCCACTGATGGGTTCACCTCCCATTTCGGTTCCCGGCATCACCTCGTGTCCCGCAATCACCTCATCTAAATTAGAAACAACATCGGGAAGTGGATTAAATTGAATCTCCCCCTCGGCATCTTCTTTTTCTGATCGAATTTCTGGCAGGTCTTGACCGGACATTGCCGCTGCCGCTTGCAAGTCCTGTTCGCGCTGGTAGCTCGATCGCATCAATCGCTCGACAGCCTGACGATTTTCTTCCTTGTCTCGACGATAACCCCAGCCGACATCCCCCAATTTTTCCGCGTAGCCATTTTCATGAAGCTGAAATGAGAGTTGCTTTTGGTTATTTTCGTTCAACAGAAATGGATTGAACTCGCACACACTGCTAAAAGTTTTTTGATCAACTCCAATCAGAGCGATCGGCTGAGAAAACTGTTTGCCGCGAAAATTGTAGCTCAATAAACCCGGGACTTGGACAACACACGTGACCGCCTTCAAATCGTCCCCGACGACTTTTTCAATTTCCCGAATATGGGCCTCGGCGAACTGCAGTTCATCCAGACCGGTAGCCCGGATCTCAACATCCGACAGAATGCCGTGCAACCGGCTTTTCATTTCGGAAACGAATCCCGCCATGACGCTGTTCACGACAATCATGGTCGCCACACCCAGCGTCACACTGACAATCGAAGCCAGAGCGATAAAGCGAGTCCGCAGATAGCGCCACGAAAGCAATAGTTTGTACATGGCTGATCCTTCAGCATTATTTTTTTTCGAAAATCATTCCCGAACATTGCATTGTCGACACCGACGGGACGTTATTCCGGACGCAATAGCGGGAATAATATCACATCACGAATCGAGGAACTCCCTGTCAACAACATTACCAGGCGATCGATCCCAATCCCCAATCCTCCGGCCGGTGGCATTCCATTTCTGAGGGCCCGAATAAAATCGTGGTCCATTTTTGCCATGGAATCCTCGTCCGACATACCTGCTAATTGGGTCTCAAATAATTGCTTCTGCAAATCGGGATCGTTCAACTCGGTGTAA
>JBGSIY010000145.1:0-6791 GCA_041742275.1 Pirellulaceae bacterium
GACCCTTCGATCAACAACTGTCGGATTTAGCTCCGCGAACGATAAAAAATATTCTTCGTTTGCAGAGCGAAAGGAGACAGTTAAAATTCGGTTGATGTTTAGTCGTAAAACCGCCAGTCGGCGGGACCCGAGCGATCGATGGGCTGCCCCTGGAGTATCGTGCGAACCATGGCGACGGGCATGGCTTGTTCTCGCAAAATCAAGTCGTGAAATGCTTGTTCCGTCATTTTTCCGCCGACGACAAATTCCTGGTAGAGCGAGCGAAACTGGACGCCTCCCAACATATAAGCAGCCTGATATAGAGGTCCATACCCATCGCCTAAACTTCTGCGCACCTCGGCAGCCGCATTGTTGGGCTCGAAGCCAACACGCTTCACCAGCAAATCGATGCATTCTTGGGGACGCATCCGCCCCAAATGGAAATTAAGTGAGAATATAATCCGTGCACAGCGATGCGATCGCCACACTAAAAAGCCGACGCGATCCTCAGGGGTAGAGGGAAAGCCGCGATCATACAAACGGAATTCCCAATAGAGAGCCCAACCCTCCAGCCAAAACGGTGTCTTGAATAATTGCCGATAGGTGCGATGCCGCGAATTCATGAATCCCTGCAAGTGATGCCCCGGGATCAACTCGTGATGCACTGTAGCTCGCGCAAAATGAATGTTGTTGCCCCGAAGACTTTGTAATTTATCCTCGTGTCGCATCGTTAACGTTGGGAAGGAGACCAAAATCACTTCACCGCCCAAGAAAAACGGACTCACCAATTGCCGTTCCGGGCTCATCATTTGCATTCGCCATGTCTCGCGCGCCAGCTCCGGGATTGTGACCAATTGATTCGCCTGCAAATAATCGATGGCCTCATGAGCCAGATCGCGAATCAACCCCGGCTGTTCCCCGGGAGCAACATGCAGCGTTTTCACCTTCTCAACAGCGGCTTGCCAATCGTCACCAAAGCCCATTTCTTTAGCTGCTTTTTTGATCTCGCGTTGACACCAGACATATTCTTGCTCGGCTAGTCCCACCAGTTCCTCGGGAGAATAGGCAATCATTTCTGCTGCCAGTTCCATTTGCAGACGATCCTCACCAATAGGTTGGCCCGAGATCCCGCTGCTATCGGTGACAACTGGGATTTCGAATTCAGGATGCGAAAGTTGATACTCCGCTCGTACGAGATCGGAATGGATGCGGTGTCGCAATAGGTGAAAATCAACTTGTTCCGTAAAATTCAGTTGTCCGTAGTCCAATTCATTTAACGCTTGCTCCCACTTCTTTAACCGAGCAATTCGGTTGAGTTGCCGATCTTCGCTAGAGAGGGTCCCGTCCTGATTGTCGCTCTCGCGATTGCCGCGACGATTGCCCCTTCGGCCCATCTGTGACGAACGACGATATTCCTCGATCGCCGATTGTATTTTACTTTCGGATTGTTGAACCGCGAGGGAAAACGTTTCATCAAGATCACTCAACACCGCCGTGTCAATCGCTACGTCTTCGATGATGGAACTGGCCATCAACTCCGATGGTTCGATTGTGATTTCAGAGTTTGTTCCATTTTCCGCGGCAGCCGATTTCAATCCTTCTGCAGCGTTGCCCAGAGCTGCTGCGTATTGTTTCAGTGATTGATCAACACGCTCGTAGGGATTGGCGAGCCACCATGTGTAATAGGGATCGTATTGGTTATAAAAACTATGCCATTCGGCCAAGTGGCGTTGTAATTGCACCGAGATTTCTCGAGCCCGTTCGAGTTGGGCGGGCTGCCACTGAGCGAGTGAACCTGATTCTAATTGAGAACGGGCCGTGACGACATCTTCAGACAGCTGATCGACTAGCCCCGCTAATTTCGCCGGATCAATCGGGTCAACTCGCTGCCTCGCTTCACACAAATTGATAATCGCCGTTGCAAAAGGCAGTAGTTCGGCCACCGTCTCCATTTCCTGTTGACTACGATAATCGTCCACTACTTGTTTTTCGATATTGGCGACCAGCTGTTGCAGTTTCGTGATTTCGTTGGCGCCCAATTTCACGTGCAGCCACGAATTCGCCTGCGTCAACCAATGCGCGTCGAAAGCACGGAGTCGCTGCCATCGCGTTGGCGAAGATTCGATATTGTAAAAACGCGTGAGATTGCCCCGATCATTGCGATACCGTTGTTGCAGCACGACGATGGGCGACGGGGGTTCCAGCACGAGGACAATCGGTTCATCGCCTCCAGGTGTATTGGGCTGGGCTTGTTCCTCCGCCGGTGGCTCCAACGTATTTATCTGCCCGACGATGGGATCAACATCCAACACAAGACTCACAAAGCCAACAAAAGCCATACACCCGCACAACTTCACAAATAGTTTCCATGGGGATGGCAATACACTTGGGTGAACGCATAAATTTGACATGAGCTTGCTCAAATAATCTAAGAAAAATGAAAAAAACGAATTGGCATTTTCTGCAATGATATCGAATGCACAAGATGTACGACCCGTCAGGCGTTCCATGAAATGCCGCAAAACACAGGTCTTGAGATTGGGCGGGCCAATTTCATATTTGTCGACGCAAATTCCGTTGCTTTATCGGAAACCGTAAAATTCCATCATCCGCGACTCGTGTAGAGGCGTCAATCACAAAGCGAGAGACTGTTACGTGCGCCGATGGTGACACCACGCGCCCCGAGCTGAGCTAAACTCAGACATAATTCGACTCGTCACGCCAAGGATATGTCCCAAAATAATGTCCCCGTCTGGTTTGGCGGCGACGAAGGCATCGCAGGACCTTTCCTGGTCGTTTTAGTCCAGCGAGATCATCGGTCCGATTACGGGTTCTTTTTTTAGCAACCCGAAATAAAAGGGAGCAGGGCGAACCAAGAACATCGTTGGCATTCCTTCGAGGTGCCATGGCAGTGCCAACAACATTCCGTTGGTATCGCTGCGCTCAACCTGCAAGATCTTCTCTCTAATCGACGCCCTTCTCCTATCCTGAGCATCCATGTATTTGAGGTTTTTTTGTACTTGGACTCAGCATGAGTGGTTATCGGCGACAGGTGTTTTAAATTCGTTGACTCAATCCCCTACAAAAATTTGCAGGCAGCAATTGTTTGCGATGGGACTCGTATTCAACACAGCCACCTGTGCCCGTTCGCACAGTTCAAACTATTTTCGAACGGAGTCAAACTTGGGTTTATTACCCGTCGTCTAAATCTTAAATGCTTCAACAAACGGCCTTCCATTTTCGGGTTTTGGACGGTTGATATAGTGGGTCGTGACGAGTCGCGATACAATAAAACGAAGCGATGTTGCTTCGACACAAAAGCTCACCGCGCGAATCGCATTGGTTCAGAAAACGAACGTTGAAATCAACCTGGATGCCCGTTTGACAATTGCAGATCTAAAAAATGTTTGCCTTCGCATTTTTGTTCCGCTGTGGGGAAGTCTGCGCGATTTGCTCCCGATTGTCATTGTTGTTTTGGTTTTTCAATTGCTGGTATTTCGACAACCACTTCCTAACGTGGCTCAATTAATAGTGGGGCTCCTCTTTGTCGTGGTTGGGTTGACGTTGTTTATTTCGGGTCTGAATATGGCCCTGTTCCCACTCGGTGAGGGCATGGCCCATGACTTTGCAAAAAAAGGGAGCGTCGTCTGGTTGCTGGCCTTTGCATTTGCTCTGGGATTCGGCACCACGTTCGCTGAACCGGCTTTGATTGCGATTGCCGACAAGGCGGCGGAGTTGCGTGTGCCAAGTGAAGGGACGAATGAAAGCACGGCACTTCAAAAACAATTTTCGTTTACCCTGCGAACCACAGTGGCCTTTGCCGTTGGTTTAGCCCTATGCCTGGGTGTGATACGAATCATCAAAGGCTGGCAACTACATTTTATGATCGTCATAGGATATTTGTTAGTCATGCTGGCCACACCGTTTGCGCCCAGTAATATTGTGGCCATTGCCTACGATTCGGGTGGCGTGACCACGTCGACGATCACGGTTCCACTGACTGCCGCCCTGGGGATTGGATTAGCGTCGAGTATCAAAGGCAGAAATCCCTTGGTAGATGGATTTGGCTTGATCGCTTTGGCGTCACTGACCCCGATTTTATTCGTTCTGTTCTTGGGGATCTTCTGGTCGTGATATTACTAAATGCCTTTTGGGATTCGCTCCTCTCGACAATTCGTGACATCATGCCCATTGTCATTGTTATTGGCCTTTTTCAAGTCGTTGTTTTGCGGCGGCCCTTAGTTAATCTACCGCGATTAATGTGGGGATTTGCCTTCGTTCTCTTTGGGCTGGCACTGTTTTTAATGGGATTGGAACTGGCTCTGTTTCCGTTAGGGGAAGAGATGGCCAACCAGTTGACGGCAAGTGTTCCTCTGGTTGTGCAGGGCGGCGATGGGCAACCGGAGACCATCGCCGCGGCACCGTGGTACAAATATTATTGGACCTATTTATTTGCGTTCGCGATTGGTTTCAGCACAACCATCGCCGAACCGGCGTTGATCGCCGTGGCTTTGAAGGCCGAAGAAGTATCAGGGGGAACATTGCGATCTCAAGGATTGAGGATTGCGGTCGCTCTGGGCGTGGGGATCGGCGTCGCTTTGGGCACGTTTCGGATCGTCGTTGGCACGCCACTTCCTTATTTTATATTAACAGGCTATGCCTTCGTTGTGGTGCAAACATTTTTTTCCCCCAAGTCGATTATTCCGGTTGCCTATGATTCCGGCGGCGTGACAACATCTACCGTCACCGTCCCCTTAGTGGCAGCTTTGGGGTTGGGGCTTGCCAGCCGAATTCCTGGCCGCGATCCTATCGTTGATGGATTCGGTTTAATTGCTTTTGCTTCGTTGTTTCCGATGATGACCGTCATGGGTTATTCTCAATTGGCGGCTTGGTTCAACTCCCGCCGAACCCAGTTGTCTCGACGTGGTTCGTCACCAACACCCGTGCTCCCTCAGTAAACCTAAGTCAAATAGGAGTAAATCTCATGCAATTCAAATTGATCATCGCTTTTGTCGATGACGATAAAACAAAATCCGTGATGCAGGCCGCACGCGACGCGGGTGCTACGGGTGCGACCATTATTGGAAACGCACGCGGCGAAGGTCTGAAGCCAGCTAAGTCGTTTTTTGGTCTGGCCCTGGAAACCCAACGCGATGTGGTGCTATTCCTAGTTGAAAGCCATCTCAGCCGCTCCATCTTGGAACAGATTGGACAGGTTGCCGAATTTGATACCAAACCAGGAACCGGAATTGCCATTCAAATCGATGTTGAAGACGCAGTAGGCGTCAGCCATCAAATCCAAAAACTAACTGCAGTCGTCGAGGAAATTCTATGAACCCTAAATTAGATGTCCGCGTTCGAGATGTCATGAATCGCAATTTTGACGTCGTCGATGGAAAACTAACCGTGAAGGAAGCATTGTTGGCGATGCAGCACCCCGATGCCTGCGCGATGATCGTTCGAAAAAGAGACGATGATGATGAAATTGGCTTTGTTTTGCTATCGGATATGGCTAAAAAAGTGTTGGCCACAGATCGTTCACCGGATCGTGTGAATCTCTACGAAATCATGGCCAAACCCGTTCTCTGCGTTCACGCAACTATGAAAATAAAATATTGTGCGCGACTATTAGAACGATTTTCAATCATGCGTGCTCCCGTGATCGACGGCGGCGAGGTTGTCGGAATCGTTAGCTACAACGACCTCGTCCTCCGCGGGCTGATGCAAATGATACAATAGCCTCTGATACAATTGCTTTTAGAAAATGGGTTGGATGCATGAGCAATTGAATCAATCGGCATGTGAAAACAACCAAAATTTAAGAACAACCAACGTGACTCAGTTGGGCTTCAACGCTTGACGTCGATCAAAGCAATCTCTTTTAAAATAATCACTTAGCAGACACGCGATCTCATATGGCTAGTAACATCTTCAGTCCACCCCTGTTTCTTGTGACGTTCGCTGTCGGAATGATTGCTCACGCCGTGGCTCATGGCCAATCGGAAAACGCGACGACAATCCCAACGCCCTCTGCTAAAAACGCCTCTGCCCCTGAGGACTACTTTCAGTCTTTGCAGAAAGAAATGAAAATCGAGTGGCCGAAGAACCGCCGGATCACGATCGTCGCTCATGGGCATTCGGTGCCGGCTGGCTATTTCCGCACCCCCCAAGTACGGCAGTATGACGCCTATCCCAGTCTATTTCATCAACTCTTATGCGAACGATTTCCCACATCGGTTTCGAATGTGATTGTTACCGCGATTGGTGGAGAAAACTCTCAACAAGGCGCCGCACGCTTCGAACGAGACGTCCTCGTTCTACAACCCGATTTGGTTATGATTGATTACGCCCTGAATGACCGGCGGTTACCCCCCGAAGTAGCCGCCGAGTCGTGGCGTAAAATGATTCAGGCTTGTCAACAAAAACAGATTTTAGTCATTTTATTAACGCCCACGCCTGACTTAAGTGTCGATATCCAAGATCCTCAGTCGGAACTCGCGTCTCGCGCGGAAATCGTTCGGGGACTTGCCGCTGAATTTAATGTGGCCTTGGTTGATGCTTATGCCGAATTTCAACAGCGTAACAAAATCGGCGCTGCGCTAGAAGATTTTATGTCACAGGGCAATCATCCCAATCGCCGCGGTCATGAGATTGTCTCGAATTTGCTGATACAACTTTTTCAAGATTGAAATCGAGGACAACCCTTCTCACGTTGCCTAAATCCTCGGTCGTCCACCAATTTAGCTTGACACGCTTGATCTTTCCTAATGATCGCCAAAGACAACGAGGTCGCCATAGACCAATTGACTTAC
>JBGSIY010000146.1:0-1613 GCA_041742275.1 Pirellulaceae bacterium
CGGCCGCAATTTCCCAGGTAAAAGTTGAACGATTTTAGATCCTTCCGGCCTTTTCGCCCACAATGCCCCGCATCGACATTGAGCGAAAGCACGAAAAAATCCGTGCGGTTCACAGCCCCGTTTGTTTTGGAATGCCAAACAAGTAAACTTCTGTTTTATCCCCTGGGGAAACGAAAGACGCATTGCATTCCAATTTGGGCACGACAACGCCGTCTCCTTCCACCCGCCGGAACATTGGGGGCAAAAATGCAGTCCCCTTAGCCACCTCGGATTCTAGATCAACCTCCATTTCAAAAGACCATTGTGGAAAGAATCGCCATATTTGTGGATGTGCAAAACATCTATTACACGACCCGTCAGGCTTATGGTCGGCAGTTTGACTATCGTGAATTCTGGAAACGGGTGACCGAGGGTTGTCTCGTAAACGCAGCCACAGCGTACGCTATCGATCGCGATGCGGGCAAGCAACGAGCGTTTCAACAAATCCTGCGGGATATCGGTTTCGAAGTAAAGCTCAAACCTTACATTCAACGCGGCGATGGGAGTGCCAAAGGTGATTGGGACGTAGGCATCACCTTGGACCTTCTTGAAGAAGCGGAGAAGGCCGATCGCATCGTTCTGGCCTCGGGGGACGGCGACTTCGAGTTGGCATTACGGCGTATTCACTTAAGGTTTGGGACCCGTTCTGAAGTCTACGGCGTGCCCACGCTTACGGCAGATTCCTTGATCCAAGCCGCCACGTTGTTCACTCCAATCGATAATGGATTGCTCATGCCTGCCACCTAGAACCGATCCCAGAACCTATTAGCCGTTGGGCACTAGCCCTTAAGTTTATTCGGCCTAACCGGACGCTAGCGCGTTTCGGCTGATGATTCCGTTCCGTTTTGGGATAGGCTCGTAATGATCCGCCCCATTTTTTCATGAAATGATTCCAATGATACTTGAGTCCGTTCGCGCATAAAAAATCGCCGCAGGTTTTCACGCCTGCGACGATCTATTTATTCGCTGGGAACACATCTGAGTCACGTTACAACTTAAAACGTTTGGGGTCCGCCCGCAGCAAAATAGCTTCCCTGCGGTTATTTGCAAAAACGTTCAAGGCGTCGTTACCGACTCCAACGTTTCCCGAATCAATGCCTATCCCTATCGACGTATTTACTAGTCATCGACTTTTTCTTCTGGCTTCGTTTCTTCCACGGGCAATACAAAATTGTTATTGCTGCGATTGGCATCAGGAAACTTTCCATACGAATCGATGGAAACGGATACAACTTTCTTGCCATTGGTCGCAATTTCCGTGGTCCACAAGTTGGTGTAATACCAAATATAAACGGGTAGATCGCGACGCTCTAACGTCCCATCGGCAAACTCAATTTCGAGAACGACAGGCATCACCATACCTTGGCGATTGGCAAGTTGCACCGTTAGGGAACTGTTATCCCGAGACGGCTCGACTGAAACGATCGCTTGATCGAGCAATAAATCTTCCATGAACCACCCGCGCCAGAACCAACTCAAATTCATTCCCGTAGCATTTTCCATACAACGATAAAAATCGGTCGGTTGCGGGGACTTGAACGCCCACTCGCGAATATACAATTTGAAGGCTGGAT
>JBGSIY010000147.1:0-2382 GCA_041742275.1 Pirellulaceae bacterium
GTACCACGATTGGATATTTCATAATCGCTATGATTCTCGAATTCCCTTGATGGAACCGCTGCAAGTGCGAATTAAGCGAGAACAGAGAATTACTGCTTATGTAAATGGCAAGCAGATCAGCGGCGTCATTGATCGCTTGGCATTGTTGTATCGAGGCGATGAATTGTTTGGGGCGGAGATAATAGACTTCAAAACAGACGAAGTTGAGGAGCAAACTTTGCCACGAAAACTACAAGAACATCGCCCCCAACTTCTCGCCTATCGCGACGCGATTATTGCGTCGCTGCAACTGCCGATCGAAAAAGTTTGGACTCGGGTGGCTTTTGTAAAATGGGATCGTGTTTTGGATTTAGAAACGAAATCCAAAAGTCAACCATAGGTAAACGCCAAAAAATGACAAAACTTTTTTCCTATAAAAAAACTTGACTTTCGCGCGCAGAAACTTCATATTGATCCCTGTGGTTTCGCTAGCGAAATCATGCCTTACATGGATGGACCACGTATCTCGTTATCAGGATGCCGCTTTCATTTTTCTGTGGTCTACGAAGGAAAATAGTTGTGCAAGACTCTGTTTTAGAAGCCATTCGCAAGGGACAATGGGATTACGAACCGCAATACGTCCCTGAGCATCAATACGATCAGACTCGAGCCCTCCCCGGTACAGAAGAAAAGGTGGCTGTGTTGGCCGAACGGGCCAAGGCGGGGTTGCCTCTCTGGCATTCCGGGGATCGGCGTTCTTTTGACGATTCGGAAAAAGCTTGGGTCTAAACGACGCCTGGGTTTAACGGGCGCCTGGGTTTAAAACTGGATCGAGTCTGGCCTCCTGTACTGCAGGTTCGCTGCTTTTGCCGCTTTTTTGAATTGGGCTTGAGCTGGAACTTGACGGGCAAGGCTCTCTGAAGTCCACCGCGGGACTTCAGAACCCCATTTAGGTTTCTTAAGCGGATTGGGCGCCGAGTGGATTTATGCGGCTCCCCCGCGGAACTAACTTATGCGGCTCCCCCGCATGGCTAACTTGGTGTACAAACGCTACGATATTCCGTTCGTAGTAGCTTGAAACGCGAGTTAAGGTGATTGGTGGCAGTCGTTGGTGCGCAGGCGTGAACTTCGTTTCGCGGTCGGTTTTGTGATGTGTCCCCAGCCAATGGGTTCCAGACAATGGGTTGCAGTGCCAACAGCTCGAGGGCTCATGGCTCGAGGGCTCATGGACTCCAGAGAATTTCGCCGGTTTCCTCTAATCTCCTAGGCGCTGTCGTTTCGATTGGCAACGTAAAATTGGCGACGCGCTATTGCGACAGCCAGATTTGGACGATGCAGTAAAAGCTATTTTTTCGTTCGCGACTCGAATTCAAGTGATTTTTTGAAATATGGAAGCAGGAATTGTCGGTTTGCCCAATGTCGGCAAAAGCACTTTGTTCAATGCATTGACGAACTCAAAGTCCGCGCAAAGCGCCAACTATCCCTTTTGTACGATCGAACCGAATGAAGGGGTGATTCCCGTTCCCGACGATCGTCTCTCGGTCATTACGAAATACATTCCTCCTCAAAAAATTATCCCTGCGATGCTCAAGTTGGTTGATATTGCGGGGATCGTGAAGGGGGCCAGCGAAGGTGAAGGGCTAGGAAACAAGTTCCTGAGTCACATTCGCGAAGTCGATGCCATTTTGCAAGTGGTTCGCTGTTTTGAAGATCCCGACGTGATCCACGTCAGCGGAACTGTCGATCCCCTTAACGATATTGAAACCATTGAAACCGAGCTAATGTTCTCGGATATCGAGGCTGTCGAAGCTGCCATTCCCAAGGCCGAACGGGCTGCTCGCCTCAACGACAAAGACGCCAAACTTCGTTATGAAGTCCTAAAAAAATGCCATGAACATTTGAAGACCGAACAACCTCTCCGCAAGCTGGAATGGAAACCTGACGAAGCCAAATCGGTTGCTAGTTTCGGTTTCATGACGGCGAAACCAGTCCTCTACGTGGCCAACGTCGATGAAAACGATCTCGAGGGCAAACACCCGCTTGTCCAGAAGGTGAAAGATTATGCGACCAAGGTCGGCGCGGGAGTGGTCGCTGTCTGTGCCAAAATCGAAGCGGAAGTCGCTGAACTCGATGAAGCCGACCGAGCCGAAATGCTGGAGGCGGTCGGACTCACCGAACCGGCTCTCGCAGTTCTCGCACGCGAGGCCTACCGCACTCTCGGACTGCAGAGTTACTTCACTGCCGGAGAGAAAGAGGTTCGGGCGTGGACCATCCCTGTTGGCGCCACGGCACCCCAAGCCGCCGGGGTCATCCACTCCGACTTTGAAAAAGGTTTCATTCGCGCCGAGGTCTATTCATTGGAGGACCTCGTCGAGTATGAGACGGAAGCCAAGATTCGTCAGG
>JBGSIY010000148.1:0-6260 GCA_041742275.1 Pirellulaceae bacterium
CAACGAAGAAAGCGAAACGTCGCCAAAGAAAATTGCGAATGCGAAGTAAGAATCGTTGCAGCGTCTAAAGCAGCCACAACAGTCACAAAGCAGCAACGAACCGAACCAACATGTCGTCGCCACCGCGCGCCAAGTCACTCCCTTCGATGACACGCCGACAGGGACAATCGCAGTCGGCTTAGTTCAACATCCGCGACAACCGAGTCGCGGCGATGATTTATCCATTGGCAAAACGCACCGCTCGCCGACTTTGGTTCATCCGAGTGTTAGCCGCTCTCGCATCGGTAATGCATGGCGACTGCGCCGTTACGGAGCGGTGTCGACGATATCAGATCAAGGCGTCTCGTGCGCGGAAGTCCTGTTCCGTACAGGGACGGTCCATGCCCAGCAATCCTCGGATGGACGAGGAACACATACTCGTCAATCAGATCGAGACGATCTAATTCAGTCGCCAATTTGCCGCTACCGAGTAGCAAACCGTCCGGAGTCATGTCCTTGATTTTTTGGACACCCTTTTGTACATCACCGGAGATGCAGGTAGTATTGGTCCACGGAAATTCATTTCGTATGGATGATACGACGTATTTCGGTTTCGTTTCCAATTTAACTGCCCATTCACGGATTGTCGGGGGTGCTTCTACTTCGCCTCGCGCGACCATGGGCCAGTAATTCTCCATCATTTCGTATGTTATGCGGCCCCACAGCATCGCACCATTGTTGTCCATGAGGCGGGTGAAGAAGGCATGTGTCTCGTCATCGGCGATGCCTTCGCGATGATCGACGCAACCGTCGAGGGTGACGTTGAGGCAAAAGGTCAGCAGTCCCATTATTCTGAAATATACCTCGCGGCTAACTTTGTATTATCATCGGCTAGCGAGTTATAAGTTGATGTTTAGGGCTAACCACTTGGCTAAAGAGTAAAGAAATGTTATTGCTCAGTCAACAGTTTGATATGGGAAACTACGCGGCTAGCGAGGATATTCCTTTATCAACTCGCTCGAGGAGATAAGCGGGGCTTGCTTTTCCTTGATTTGATTCTTGAATTCCATGGGCTCACCCGCTCCCCAGCCATTTGGACGACAAAAGGCTGACTGCTCCATTAATCCCACCGCCGAATCCAAAACCAATAGATGCCTAGAAACTACAATCGCCCTTTCGGCCTCCATCGCCGCCCACACGTCGTCTTGCCGATTGTAAACCTTAAAATGGCCATTGTCGCACATAATCAGAAACCGCCGTCAATCGTTCTGCAGAAACCCCCTCTCGGCACTGACCGGACATCGAGGCGTCGTTATGGCCTATGATCGTCCGCAAGGCCTCAAAGTCTTTCGTTTCCTCCCCGACCGTTAACAGCGTATGACGCAGCCAATAGAAGCCAACCGTTTTTTCCGGTTGCCAAATCATGCAAAACCTAGAGGCATAAGGCCACCGCCATCGGTAAAGGTCTGACGATCACAACCTTCAGCTTCGAGATCGGAGAGTAGGGAGTTCGATGCGCCAGCGTATCGCTTGCTTGAAAAGATAATTTGAGCATCGGCTACGTTCGGCAATTCACCAACCCAACCCAACCCAACCCAACATCAACTACTAACTACGCGATGTAAAAGTCTTATTTGTTATCCGCCGTCTTTCTCAGGCAGGGAGTTCGAGTGATGGCCGGTCTCTTCGGTCTCGACAAAGCAGGTGTCGCAGTCAATCCGGTCGGTGAGCTCGGAAGCCACGAAGAGGCGAACGTCAAATCGGCCGAATTCAAGCGACACTCCAGTTATATTTCGGTCTTCGATCTCAATGTGGTCGATCCCTTCGGAAAGGCATCCCAGTGATCGTAGCGGCCTTGGGTTGGTGCAGCGAATTGTTGTTATGGTGTTACGCTGCCGCAGTATGAGCGTGAGCACAACCGGGTAGCTTTGTAATTCCACGACGGCGCGGAGCAACGTGGCGTCGTGCTCGGAGCTGTAATGCATGCTGTAAGGAGTTGCGTCCATTGCGGCTTGCGATTTCAGTCGGATAACGTCCAGCGATAATCGAGTGCGAGAGGGAATGGTTGCCTTGGCGAAGGCGCTTTTCGAGCATTTCGGTTGATCGCTTGGTTACGCGATTGGTTTGAGGGGATCGTGGTAGGAGGACAGTCTGAATTTGGCGCTCATAAGCCAAAGCGCACTCCGTTCTTCTAGGTGACCGTCACCCTTTGAAACTCTCCCCATTGTCACCGGTATAGCAATTCAATTCAAGATAGAAAAGCCCCAACGTCCCATACGCGTCAGAAGTTGATTCGGCCAAGCCTAAAGACAGGGATCAGCGGGTGGTGGGAGTTGACATTGATCTCACAAAAAACCTCACCACCGCCGCTCCATTGCATCCCATGGTTCTGCCTTGTTTTGGCTCAAGAGGGTATAAGCCGCCGAATGCACGCGGGCATTTCTGATTCGGGCAACAGATCTTTTCGGGCGACAATCAAAGTGTAGTAGTTGGATCTTTTTCTAACGAATGAAATCATATCCGTCATTTCAAATATGTTCAGCCCATCAAAGTCCACCGCGACAGGAAATTCCTTCTTCATCGCGGAAACGACTGACTCATCGATGTCTCGTGTACGAACGAATCCAACACCAAGGAAGCAGGCCATGTGGCCGAGAACAAAACTGGTCAGCGAACGAGAGTCGTTCCATCCTTCGGTCCATTGGTTGGTGTCACTATCGCGATGAAGGCAAACAACCGGTGGGTCATCGAGTCCAGCGTCCTTGTCAGCAACGGTCCAGTAAACGTCGCCTTCGCCTTGGATCATCAATGTTGTGCAAGAGAATCGGTTCAACCGAGAAATTTTAAAGATGTCACGCATGACATATTCAAACGAATTAATATCGATCAAGTCAGTAGAGAAAGCGATCCATTCGCGAATTGAATTGGGCAGCGGTTGGCCAAGAGAATACTCAATTTCGCGCGCCGTATGTTCGGGATCGCGTATTAGCGGTAGGTTAAGATTGTGCCATCTCGATACGAACTCACGCAAGAGGGTCCATCGTTCCGTAACCGAGTCCGGAATCAACGCGAAGCAAGGTTGGTAGTGGTGCTCGATTCCCATTTTTTTTGTGGCAGAACGTATTGCCGTAACCGGTCGGCGACGAGAAATTGTCCATTTCAAAAACGCTCGACTTCGGTCGCTTATCGAAAACGCACACAAGATTGGGTTGGCCGAATGGGAGCCGAGAACGAGCTCGGAATGAAGGCCAACTGGCAAAACCGTGTGCGGCGAAATTCGTTTCGCCAACTAACCTAGATTGTAACTGAGTGAGACTTGGTTTGACAACCAAATTCTCACCAGCCAATGATGACTTCGAACCCATCGCTGACGAATCTTCGCCGCTGCCGCTTCTGCCTCGTTCCTGTTAAGGAACGACGCGGATTGACGACTCACCGGAGACCTTCGCAGCGATGGTCTGGTCGACCTCTACGAATACTCGGATGACGTCGCGTTTACCAAAGACCATCGATAAGCACTTCGATCGGTCGCCCTTTCGAAGCCATCTTTCTATCAATACAGTCTAATTCCTGAAAGGAAAATTGACATCATGAACCAACGCCCTTCACGACAAAAACCTGCTTCTCGGTCCTTCGACATTAACCAAGTCATCGAGCTGCCCCCCGCAACACCACCCGCAACCACCGCGGTGATTACCGTTGGAATCGACTGGGCCGACCGTGAACACGCCTTCGCCGCCACGCTCCCCGACGGCACCACCGAAGCCGGTTCCTTCAAACAGAACCCCGATAAGATCAAACGCTGGGTCAACGATTGGCAAATCCGTTTTCCGAATGCCTTGCTGGAAATTTGTATCAAAACGTCTCGAGGCGCGTTGATCAATGCCCTTTTGCAATTCCCGTCGATCACGATTTATCCCGTCAACCCTAACGCCCTGGCCTGTTATCGCAAGGCCTTTGCCCACGGCGGCGGCAAGAGCGATCCGGTCGACGCGCGACTGATCATGCAGTATCTACAACAGCACAAAAAACAGAGGCGACCTCTCCAACAAAAGAGCCCACTGACACGAGAACTCGAGGCCCTTACTGTTCATCGACGTGACCTAGTCGAACAACGCGCCGCACTGGGAAATAAGCTGTTTTCGCTCCTCAAAGAATACTTTCCGGCTCTGACTCAACTCGGTGCGGCCAAGCCTTACGCACACTTCCTTCTGGCCATAGTTGTGAAATGGTCGACGCTGCCAGTCGTCCAAAAGGCGGGGGCCAAGAACCTTCGTAAGCTGTTGTTCGGACTCGGCACCAAGGCTCGGATTGAGGAGCGAATCGAAATGCTGATGAACGCTCAGCCTCTGTCCACGGACGACGTCTTGTTGAGGACGAGTGCTGGTTTTGCTCAAGCCATAGCTCTTCAACTGCAAACTCTAAACTCTGAGATCAAAGAATACGACCGAGAAATCAAACGCCTGGTCCAGACCCATGCCGATTATGTGATCTTCCAAAGTTTGCCGGGGGCCTCCGACAAAACCCAAGCTCGGATCATCGCCGCATAGGGCGACGATCGCAGTCGCTACGAAACGGCCGAAGCGTTGCAGGCCGCTGCTGGTATCGCTCCTCTGACGACGCAGAGCGGCAAGTCAAAGTACGTTTCTCGACGATGGGCGTCGACAAAGTTCATGATGCAAACGTTTCATGAATACGCCGGGTTGTCGATCAAGAGATGTAAGTGGGCAAAGGCCTTTTACGATTCGCAAATCGGAAAAGGTAAATCGGCGAACACCGCCAAACGAGCTTTGGCCTACAAATGGATTCGCATCATCCACCGGTGTTGGATAACTCGAAAACCCTACGACGAAGACCGTTACGTTGCCCGCCTCGCTGCGACCGGTTCACACTTCGCCAACAAACTGAAGACCGCATAAGGCCCCTCAAAACTCAGCCGTCTTCGCCACCTCGCAGCACCTTTCCACCAGACGAAATTCGCAGTGGAAAACCTGTAGGAAGACTAACCAAAAAAAATCAAAAAATACAAAAGCAACCTATTGACCCGATGACTCAGATGTCTCCCGTTCACGGCTTCGTTCGGCCAATATTCGGTCACAATCGCTTTTCGGCAAGCATCAGGTGACGGTAAAAGGTCAGGGCATTGCGATCCAAATCAAAGAGTGCGAATTCGCGTGTCCCCCAAGCAGTGCTGCTTAAACCGGCCGCGCTACACTCGACGCCTTGCACAGAAAGCTGCTCAAAAAACGCATCTGGATCTTCAATAAGAATGCGCAGACGACTTCTGTTCATCTCATGCTCGTACTGAAATTGCATGTGAAGCTCGACCTTGTCTCGCCGAAAACCCACGTAGTTGGGAGTTTCGCTGTTGTCTTGAAACGCCAGTTGGAATCCCAGTTTCTTGGTATAGAATTCGATGGCCTTTTGCAGGTCGCGAGTACCAATGATAGGCTGAACTTCAAGCAGCATGTGTACTTCCGAGGATAAGGTTACAAACCATCAAGTGATCCGTGGCCGAACGTCCGAGGTCACCCAGCGGCGATGAGTGATTCTCCATAAGAAAAACACGCCCAATCGCCACTTGGGGCGAGTAGACGGAGATCTTTCGAGGTTAGGTCGAGGTTTGTATTCCCTGTTGCCACCCGTTTCCTCTGGTGGTGTCACAATATTACGACCGTGCTCAATGGACGTACCGCCCCTCTCAGAACCGGACAAGCGCTGTTAACGCATCCGGCTCCCAGCTAACATCTGTCACCTGTCTACTACTTCTCGAACAACCAGTTAGCCTGGCTCTTCTTGAACGCATTATTAGCCATTTGCCGAGCTTTGGCAATCAAGTCCACGATCCGATTGGGGTTGGGCAAGGGGTGTTGTCGCAGGTAGTTGTTGTAAGTCTCCCAGGTGACTCGCGAGTTCTGACTCCGTCGGCGTAGCCCGCGCAATCCCATGCGACGGGCGGCTTCGCGATATTTCACCACCCAACGCCAATTGTCATTGATGTTGTAGTACTGAAAGTGACCTTGCAGCTTCGCACACAGGGTTTGCCAGACTTCGGCCGTCGGTTGGGTCAGATGCTCCCGGAACCATTCCTTCAGAGCCTGAAACTTCGCCCGCAGCTTCTTCTTTGCCGTCTTCCTTTTCAGTTTGAACTTGCCTGCGCGGCTCGTGCCGCAGTAATGCGTGAAGCCGAGAAAGTCGAATGTGCCGGGGGCTCCTGCGCCTGTCCGCTGATTGTCGCGGACGGCGAAGCGGCCAAACCGAAGCAACTTCGTTTTCTCCTC
>JBGSIY010000149.1:0-2141 GCA_041742275.1 Pirellulaceae bacterium
CCTTACTCCCTGATAAGCGGCTAAGGACCAAAACATAATTTGATTGGCAACGGAAGTCATGTGGTCTCCCCCAAAAATTTTCGCTTATGCCGTATTAGCTTGCATTAGCTTTTTGTCTCAGCCTGCGCACCTACGGGCTCAAATTCGTTTGCCGGCAATCGATCCGTCGGGAAACCGGATTTTTCTCCCGGCTCCGAATTCGACCACTTTAGTTGGCCCCCTCCAGGCTCAGTCCAATTCTGGGAGTAGTTTGTTCCAGCACCACCGAGGGCGGACCGACAACGCCACTAATTTCCCCAAAAATCAATCCAGTATTTGGGGGCATCACAACACGTTGGATAATAAGCTGACGACACCTGCTTTTACCCATCCGGATCCCGTCCCCAACTGCAATGACCCAAACAATCCCAACTGCCTCACGGGAAAATCAAAACATTTAATACCGAAAGCCAGTCAATTTAAATCTGCCGGCAATCCTGGGCAAATTATTTTGACTCCCTCGAGGATTATCGCTCCGGTAGGTAGTGAAGTAGTGGCTCTAGCGGGGATCTGCGGGGAAGATGGACATTTTGTGCTGAACCAACCATTGGAGTGGATGTTGTCCAATGACAGCGTCGGGCAAATCATCGAAGTCGGTGGCATGGAACACCCCAATTTCAACCGGTATGTTCCGCCAAGTTCTCAAAAATTCGATGGACAATACGCGTGGGGACGCACGGGCCTGAAGGAAAAAGTACTGACCCGCGGCACGCCTTCCCCTTGTGACGATATCGAAGTCTTAAAAGGCCAGACATATATCAGCCTTTCCTCGGCATCCCCCGGCACCACTTACTTGACCGCTGTCGCGCCCAAAGCCACCGGGTGGGATCGTCGTCGCGCCACAACCATAATCCACTGGGTCGATGGGATCTGGAGTATTCCCACGCCCATCAAAACCACGAGTGGAACGGTGCAACCCCTTACGACCACAGTAACTCGAGTGGCTGATGGAACTGGTATCCCGGGTTGGAAAGTTCGCTACACGATAATCGACGGCGCTCCCGCTGAATTTGTTCCCACCGGTTCGCAACAGGCTGAACTGGATACCAATACGGATGGGCAAGCGACCGTACAAGTGCGGCAGCAGGCAGGCAAGATTGAACCGGGGATCACCGCGGTGCGTGTGGATGTGATTCGTCCAGGCATGTTGGGCGAATCGGAACTGGTCGTGGAAAGTGGCGTCACGACGATCACTTGGAGCGCTCCGGCGTTGACGATCGTTGCCAAAGGGCCAGAAAGCGCTGCCCTGGATTCCGCGTTTAATTATCGCATTGAAGTTTCGAACCCCGGAGATCAAATCACTCGTGCCGTTAGTGTTCGAAGTAATTCGTTTGGAGAGGATATTCAATTCATTAGCAGTAACCCCAAACCCGCTGAATACGGAAAAACGTTGCAGTGGTCGTTGGGGGATATTGCTCCAGGTCAACCGCCACGAGTAATTGACGTACAGCTCAAGGGAGATACGCGAGGAATCAAACGTCTGTGTTTCGAAGTCATGAGCGAAGCGGACCAGTTGAAAACAGAAGCTTGTGCCGAAACTGAAATCGCTGCCGCCTGCCTAGGTTTAAAGATTGATGGACCGACCAGTGGGGTTGTTGGCCAACAGGCAACCTACAACATAGAAATTTTTAACCAATGCAACGAAGCTCTCGAAAATGTAACCATCAATGTCGCTTACGAACCGGGTTTGTCAGCACGTGAACTCGGCAATCCCATCACCGCTAATATCGGACGGTTGGAGTTTGGCGAATCGAGGAAACTCCCACTGATTTTCGACTTAATCGCCCCGGGGGCTCAGTGCTTTACAATGAATATCACCGCGGACGGCGGGCACACAGCCGGAGCGCGTCGTTGTTTAGAAGTCTCTCAAGCGGCAGTCGGAACGGCGAAATTAAGTGTCGACGGAACTCGACTCGTCGGTGTTAATGATCGCGTCTTTGCCAAGGCTCGAATCTTCAATGACGGAAACATGCCTTTGAACGGCGTGACCGTGATCAATAAATTCTCACCATCGCTGACAGCCAAATTTGCCACGGACCGTTATTCAAAAAGTTGGTTGGGTGACGATTTAGTTTTTATCGTGGGACGAATTGACCCAGGAC
>JBGSIY010000150.1:0-2890 GCA_041742275.1 Pirellulaceae bacterium
GCTGCTTCAGACGCTCGACCGCACGCCCCGATAAATCCCGATCAGTTGGTTCCTGCTGTTTTACACCCTCCCCATTGCGAATGAAATTGCGAATTTGCTCCGCTGGTGCGACTGGCGTGGTTTGGTTTTTGGGTAAACCCGGACCGACGTTTATTTCGATTGGCCGCTCGAAAGGGCTTTCGAAACTTTCAATCCCCTTGAATTTAATTTCCTTCGGCATGGTGCCTACGCCAATTAGGTCAGAGATTGCAAATACTTAATTGAATAAAAAAACAGGAACGGTTCAGCAAATCCCCATTGGCTGATTCGCTCGGGGGACTTCACTTTCGCGATTCATCCAGCATGGCATCAAAAATGGCGTCGATATACTCGAACATCGAATGATCTGACAATTGGTCGATTCGACCTTTCCTCAAGCCACCTAAAAAACCCTTGAGGCGATCACTCCATCGACGCCAACCCGTAAACGTCGAGAGTCGTCCGTAACGGTTCAAGTACATTTCAATCCCGCCATGCCGATACCCTAGCCAAATGGGGGGTACTCTCGTCACGATATCGTTGTTGTTGACCCAGCGAAAATGTTTGACTGTCGCATATCCCGTGTATTTTCGACAACCAATTCGGGGGCTACCGAATGTGTGCAGTTCCTCGGGTTCCGACTTAATATACGACAAAAGACAGCGACTCGCGCTGATCGTCGCCATCGCCCCACCCAAAGAATGCCCAGTAAACCACAGAGGTTTGTCGTTGTCCTCTAGTGATTGTTCGATGGTCGGCCACAATGCATCCACCTCAGCCTTGAAACCTCGATGAACGCGTCCTACCGTTTCAGCGACCGCCGTGATGGCGTTGGCGTCCGCTTTGATGTCATCCCATTCATGCGGTTCTGTCCCACGAAAAACCACGATGCTGTCAAAATCGGTCTGAAACCAGTAAGCCTGGGCCCCGCCGCAACTAAAAAACTTGCCTTTATTTAAACCTAACTTTCCCCCTGCTGCTCGGCATTCTGGCGTTTGCAAATATGCAATCAACGAGACTTCGGCCAGCAATAAACTTCGTTCCAATGCCGTCATTTCCAATAGAGGCCGATGGGCATTGGATTTGAAGACAAAATCGTCGGCATGCTTACTGGAAATCCGCTCCTTTTGAGGATCGAGTTGACTTTTCATAACGGATCACTTGGGGAATGCGTCTAAATTCTTACTGACTCAATCGCTTCAAGGTCGGCATTATGGCAATTTCCAAACACCCTGAAGTTGGCATCGCTGATTTTAAAACAGATCGCAAGCCGACAATAGGGCGCACCCTTGGAACTCACTGGAACATGTCTTCACCAATCAAAATCCTGAGCAATGGGTTCCTGTTTGCTATTCAATTATTTTTGCAGACAAATATGTTGACTCGCGCCCGTTGGCTTACTTGCCGGGAATTCCAATCGCTCCCTGCCAATTTTCTGGAACCTGCCCCGCATGTTGAACGATGTAATCGATCACAACTTTTTTGGCGAGATCCAGATCGGATAGCCCTTGCATTTTTCTAAGTGCTTTATCCCAGTCGCGATTTTCGAAATCATGCAAGGCGGATTCGTATTCCTCCAAATGGGCATCCGTAAGTTGTTCCTCTAATGACTGTAAGGGCAAAATTTGGAAAATATCCGCTTGGCGATGAAACCCTGCGGGAACGACCCGCGCGAGCCGTCTAATGCGGAAGCCTTTGTGTTGGGGATCAGCATGCAAACGCACCGCCGTATTTTCATCGCACAAAATGGGAACGCGAAAAAAACGGGTCATCCCCTCCAACCGCGATGCCAAATTGACAACCGGCCCAAACGCTGTCACCTTGACTTGGTCACTGGTTCCAATTTTTCCGGCAACGGCAGTCCCCGACGCGATCCCCAGCCCCATCATAAATTGACTCACAGGATAATCGACCGATTCATAAAGGCGATCAAATTGACTGGCGATATCCAACGCCGTTTGAATTGCTCGCTGCCGCGAATCCTCTTGATCCAACGGCCAACCCCAGAATCCCATCACGGCGTCACCATGAAAATCACCGACGACACCGCCGTTTGCCAAAATACAACGTGTCATCACTCCCAAAGAATGGCTAACATGATTCAAGAGCTCCAGTAGGTTCTCCGACATCCTCTCGCTGGTTGCGGAGAACCCCCTCAAATCGCAAAACAAGACAGAAAGTTGGCAGGCTCTTGGCTCCAATACTTTTTCTGCATCGCGACCGACAAACGCCTCCATGACAATGGGTGAAAAAAACGATCGCAACGCCGCTTGCCGACGCTGTAAAGCATCCAGTTCAATCACATGCTTATAGGTAGCTCCGACCAACTGCGTGAACTTCATATCGTCGTGCAACAATTCGGTCGTGATGGTTTCCCCCGCTCGCCCCATGGCACCCGAGACATATATGGCTCTTCCCGGATAAACGGAAGACTTCAGAGGACATACAAAAGCCCAGTCGGCATTTTGTTCAATCGTATAATTCGAACGTGTCTCGCCGCGCTCACTCCAAACATGCAACACCGTCTCACCACTAGCGATCCCTTGGCGAATCAGTGACTCGCTGGGTAAAAATCGATTGCCCAGATCCGCTCGACTGTCCCAGTGCTGAACTTCCAAGGGTTCCCCTTCAGCTCGTTGCCAAACCATGGCGACCACCATGGCCATCGAGATCCCCTCTAAAAGTACGCTGGCCAAACGATCGTTCAGCTGTTCTTCATTCGTGGCACCGGCAATGATTTCGGGGAGTCGGTTGAGCACGTTCAGTCGCTGTTGTGCATCTCGATAGTCGAGCTGTTTCAGAAACTGATCGGAAAACGTACGTTGGTGGATGGGAGACGGCGCATCCAACGTCGCCATGACCGCGCTGGAAA
>JBGSIY010000151.1:0-6618 GCA_041742275.1 Pirellulaceae bacterium
GTGAACAGACGGTGCAACGGTTTGGAATTGGCGAAGTTTTTATTGGAGCGGGGCAATCGAATTCTACCAATTCAGGTGAGTTCAAAATTGAGCAAAGTTCCGGCATGGTTTCGTCATTCGGTGGTGAGCATTGGCAACTGGCGAATGATCCTCAAATTGGCGTTCACGACCGGTCGCAGGGTGGCAGTTATTATCCGGCCTTCGGAGATGAATTGTATACGGAGCTCAAGGTTCCCATTGGGATCGCGGCCACCGGTTTTGGAGGCACGAGTGTCAATCAGTGGCAGCCCAACGAAGCCCTGCATCAATGGATGATGACCCGTATTCACCAGTTGGGCCCTCAAGGCTTCCGTGCCGTATTGTGGCATCAGGGTGAAAGCGATGTGGGTATGAACCCGGATGAGTATTATCAAAAGCTTAAAACGATCATTGAATCCAGTAAAGATAAAGCCGGCTGGGAGTTTCCGTGGTTCGTTGCTCAAGTGTCGTACCACAACCCGGAGAATCCTTCTTTCGATACCACACGAACGGCGCAAGCGAAATTGTGGGCCGATGGCGTTGCCCTAGAAGGACCCGATACGGACGTGTTGGGTGGTGAGAATCGTGATGTGGGTGGTAAGGGTATTCACTTCAGCCCGATCGGCCTGAAGGCTCACGGCAAAATCTGGGCGGAAAAGGTGAAAGTGCTGTTCGCGACAAGTGACGGCCAGTCGAAATAAACACCAACGTTTAGAAATGCAAGTGGCTGGCACCGTTGTCTGTATGGGTGTCGAGAAGATTTGCACAGTGACGAAAGGGGCCATTCAAATCGCAGCTGGGGCTCAGTCCTCGCTTGAGTCTTCCCGTTTAGTTAAGAGGTTCGCGGTTAAGGAACTGTCCCGTAACAAGATCCCGTTTTTAAAATTAGCCGGAGTGCGTTAGCACCCGGTTTTGCAGGGAATCGGACGCTAATGCGTTCCGGCTAATCCGGGAAGTTATTGCCGGACAATCACAAAGAACCAATCGCAGAACCTATTAGCCGTGGGGCAATAGCCCCCGGTTTTTACGGTCGAACCGGACGCTAGCGCGTTTCGGCTGATGATTCCGAACAGTTTTAGGATAGGCTCTAAGGCCATCACAGTGGCAATGTCGATTGCATTGGGGGCGCAAGTCCGAATTGTGCTGAGCGATCTGGCAACGAGAAGAGTGGTTTTGAGGCAGCGATCCGTATTCAGCCTACCCGATAATTCATTTTTTAAATATTTTGGTCTCATTGGCCTGGAACCAAGTGGTAACAGAAAAATAGGAACGGCAGACTCAATCCATGAAAGCAATCCAATTAGCGTCCCCCAAATGTTTTGAAACCATTGAAGTTGCCGAGCCGGCGAGTCCGGGGTCTGGGCAAGCGTTGGTTCGTACGCATGCCATGGGTATCTGCGGGACCGATATCAGTTGTTATCTCGGCAAGTTTCCTTTTTTTGCCTACCCGCGGATTCCTGGACACGAATTGGGTGTCGAAGTGCTGGCCGTGGGGGAGGGGGTTTCCGGGATCTATCCGGGTGATCGCTGCAGCGTGGAACCTTACATGAATTGCGGTCATTGTTTCGCATGTCGCAACGGTGCTATGAATTGTTGCGTCAATCTGGAGGTGATTGGAGTCATGACCCATGGGGGGTTGTGCGATCGCTTTTTGATTCGAGCGGACAAATTGCATCCATCGAAAATTTTGACCTATGAACAATTGGCGTTGGTCGAAACGTTGGCGATCGGCTGTCATGCGACGGATCGAGGGCAACCCCAAGCCGGCGACTCGGTGCTGATCATCGGGGCCGGGCCGATTGGGTTGGCGACTCTGGAATTCACTCGCTTGACCGGGGCCCAAATCACGGTGATGGATTTGTCCGAGTCTCGTTTGGAATTCTGCCAACGACAATATGGAGTGGAACAGGTAATTCGTCCGACTGATCCGGAGGAGACCTTGGCGGCAGCCAAGTCCATGACCCGCGGTGACTTATTTAAGCTCGTAGTGGATGCCACCGGGAATGCCGCATCCATGTCGCAGTCACTGGCTTATGTCGCTGCGACAGGGACGCTGGTTTTTGTTGGGATTACGACCGACGAGATTCACTTTCGGCATCCCCAAATGCATCGACCCGAGATGACGTTGAAGGCCTCCCGGAATGCGTTGCCGGGTGATTTTGCAAAGATCATTTCCTTGATTGAAACGGGCGTCATCAATACCGACTCGTGGGTGACTCACCGAACGACCTTCGACCATGTCGCCCGCGATTTTCCGACCTTGATCGACCCGGCCAATGGCACGCTCAAGGCGATGATAGCCGTGCAAAATTAAAAGGCGTGCAGGAGTTAAAAAAAATTGACCTGGGCCCAAGAAGCTTGAGCGACACAGGACGATGTGTAGCGCCGTGTCCGATTAGCCAATGAACGAGATACGGCGGGCAACCTGTTGATTGGGGAGCTCAAGGAGAATGAGGAATCAAGATGACATTGAGGCGAAATCGATGACAGAACAAAAAATCGGCTACTTGCGTCTGCACCCGCGAGACAATATTGCCGTAGCCGTTCGTCCGTTGCCCCTGGGCGAGTCGGTGGAGGGTATCCGCATCCCCGCTCCCGTAGCGGCCGGACATAAACTGGCGTTGTCGGCCATTGCTGCCGGGCAACCGGTGATCAAGTTTGGCTTCCCGATTGGAGTTGCCGCGACTGCCATTCAACCGGGTGAACACGTGCATAGCCACAATGTCACGACATCATTGGGGGCGATGGAATATCCGCACTGGAATGACTCGGCAGCGGATCGCGATGGTGTGGTGGATTCGGGAACGAAGGCGACTGCTCTGGGCAGTCCGGGAGCAACTTTTTGGGGTTATCGGCGAGCCGATGGGCGGGTCGCGGCGCGGAATGAAATTTGGATCATCAATACCGTAGCCTGTGTCAATCAAACGGCGGCTCGATTGGCCGAGCGAGCGAATCGAGAGTTGTTGCCCCAGTTTTCTCATATCGATGGCTTTCAAGCGTTTCCTCATCCCTACGGTTGTTCTCAACTGGGTGATGACCTGGCGATGACGCAGCGAGTATTGTCGGGGTTGATCAATCATCCCCATGCCGGTGCGGTGTTGTTGTTGGGGTTGGGTTGCGAAAACAATCGGATGGCCGAGCAATTAAAGAGCGTTCATCCTGAGAAGATGTCCCAGGTCATCTTTTTCAACACCCAAGAAGTCGGCGATGAATTGTCGGAGGGGCAAGAGGCGTTGGCCAAACTTGCTGGGCTCGCCAATGAGCCCCGGCAAATCATTCCAGCCAGTGAGTTGATATTGGGGATGAAGTGTGGTGGGAGCGATGGATTTTCTGGCATCACTGCCAATCCACTGTTGGGGAGAATTGCCGATTGGCACTGTGCCCAAGGGGGTACGGTTTTATTGACCGAAGTCCCGGAGATGTTCGGAGCGGAAGCCGTGTTGCTGGACCGTTGTGCCGATGCAGACGTGCACGGTCAGCTCATTAAAATGGTGGAAGAGTTCAAAGATTATTTTCGCAGTCACAATCAGCCCATCAGTGAGAACCCATCGCCGGGAAACAAGGACGGCGGAATCACGACCTTGGAAGAAAAATCTTTAGGTTGCGTGCAGAAGGCAGGGACGCAGGGAGTGATTCGTCAGATTGTCGAGTATGGTGGGCACGCCGCGAGTCGCTTGGCGGGCATTGCGTTGGTCAATGGCCCTGGCAATGATGGCGTGTCGATCACGAATCTCGCGACCGCCGGGGCCAATGTTGTCTTGTTCACCACCGGGCGAGGAACGCCGATGGGAGCGCCGGTTCCGACGATGAAGGTTGCGTCGAATTCAGAATTGGCGGCCGCCAAGCCGGCTTGGATTGATTTTGATGCGGGGCGCGTGTTGTCGGGCGAAAGCGACTTTGATCAATTGGCACACGAACTGTATGAGCAACTGTTGCGGACGGCCAGTGGCGAATTGTTGGCGAAGAACGAACTCAATGGCTATCGTGAAATCGCCATTTGGAAGACAGGAGTCACGTTGTGAAGATTTGCCAGTTCGGCACAGGACGATTTTTACGGGGCTTTTTTGATCCAATAGTTGAGTTGGAAAAATCGATTACCGTTGTGCAATCGCGAGTGGAGTCCCGGGGTGTGGAGACGATCAACGCCAGGTCTGGGGCCTATCATGTTTGGACGCGGGGAAAATGGAATGGTAAAACGGTGGATGAGTTCGAGTTGGTGCGCTCGCTGGATCGCGGCGTGGTGGCCAGCACGCAATGGACGGAACTTTGTTTGCTATTTTGTGATCCGAATCTGACGCTGGTTGTTTCCAACACGACCGAGCAGGGGTTGAGTCGCGATCCTGGCGATGCCCACTGCCGATTTCGGGAGGAATGCCCATTATCCTTTCCGGCCAAGTTGACGGCGTTATTATGGATGAGATTCCAGCAGCAACTGCCGGGGCTGACGATCCTGCCGATGGAATTGATCGAGGGGAATGGGCATGTGCTGCGACAACTCGTGCAAGACCAGGCGATCGAATGGATGGGGGCCGGCCAACGTGAGTTTTTGGATTGGTTGCTGCAGCAGAATCGTTGGCTGTGCAACCTAGTCGATCGGATTGTCGTCGGGGTCACCGAGCCAACGCCTTGGGAAGGCGAGGATCCATTGGCAGTGATGACCGAGCCGTATCGGTTGCTGGCGATTGCCGATGACGGAGGACCACGAGATGTGTTGCCGGAGCATCCGATGGTGCAGTGGGTCGCGGACTTGCGGCCATTTTTCGAACGGAAGGTGAGGATTTTAAATGGCCTGCATACGGCAATGGTGGCCTGGGCGTTGCCTCTGGGTTTCGAAACCGTGCTGGATGTCGTACAAAATGAAGAGCAGCGGGGGCGGCTTGAGGCGTTATTGCAAGAAGAGATCCTGCCCGTCTTGCGGCCGCGGATTGAAGGTATCGATGACTATGCCAGTACCGTACTGGAAAGGTTTGAGAATCCTTTTTTTAGGCATCGTTTGCGCGACATTGCCGTGAATCATGAAATCAAGTTACAAACACGATTGTGGCCGACGTGCCGAGAATATGAACAGCAATTTGGCCGTGCACCCCGTTATTTAACGCAACTCTTACAAGCAAAAATTGGATAGTCCCAGCGATGGCATTCACGATTGAAGATCAGATCCGGCAGCACCGCGTTATTCCCGTGGTCACGTTGCCGGACGTCAGTAAAACGAGGCCGTTGATCGAAGCTTTGGTGGCCGGAGGATTGCCGTTGGCGGAGATCACCTTGCGGACGGCGGACGCTTTGTCGGGGATCGAGATTGCGGTTCGCGAAACGGGGGCGTTGATTGGCGCGGGTTCGGTAATGAATGAAACGCAGTGTTTAGAGGCGCTCGCTGCGGGTGCGCAATTTATTGTTTCACCCGGACTGGATGCAGGCGTCGTGCAGTGCTGTCTCCGCGAGGGCGTGTTGGTGATCCCAGGTGTGAGCACAGCGACGGAATTGCAAGCGGCATTCAATCTGGGGGTGCGGATTGTCAAATTTTTTCCAGCAGCGGCGGCAGGTGGATTGCCGATGATGGAAAGTTTGGCGGGGCCGTTCCCGCAGATGCGATTGGTGCCGACGGGGGGCATTTCCCTAGACAACGTTTGCGAGTATCTCGCGTTTCGCGGGACGTTTGCCGTGGGTGGGAGCTGGATGGTGAAGCCGGAACTGTATGCCGCGGGAGATTTTTCCGGCGTTGAGCGGGCGACACGAGCCGCGGTGGAGAAAGTGCAATCGCCGGCTTGAGGTGAGTTTAGCTTATCAGTCGTCAATGATGGCAGTGACATCGACGTCGAATTCGAAATCGAAACCTATTTTAGTTGTAATATTTATGAAGTTGAAACCCGCCGACAGTTGCCGTTTTGATATTGTTTCTCTGGGGGAGGTCATGTTGCGATTGGACCCAGGTGAAGGGAGGGTGCGAACGGCGCGGAGTTTTCAAGTTTGGGAGGGAGGCGGTGAATATAACGTCGCACGGGGTTTGAGTCGTTGTTTTGGCATGCGCGCCGGATTGGTTTCGGCGTTTGCTAAAAACGAGGTGGGATATTTGTTGGAGAATTTGATATTAGCAGGCGGGGTGGATCTTTCGTTTGTTCAGTGGAAAGATTTTGATGGGATTGGCCGCAAGACGAGGAATGGGTTGAACTTCACCGAGCGAGGATTTGGGGTACGAGGCGCGGTGGGAACGTCGGATCGCGGGCAGACGGCGGCCTCTCAAATGCAAGTCGGTGATGTTGATTGGGGTCATCTGTTTGGAAAACTGGGTGTGCGTTGGTTTCATACCGGGGGGATTTTTGCAGCCTTGTCGGAATCGACGCCTCCATTGATCGAAGAAGCGTTGCGGGCTGCGCGGCGATACGGCACGATCACGTCTTATGATTTGAACTTTCGGAGTTCGCTCTGGAAAGATTTCGGCGGCTTGGCTGCCTGTCAGCGAGTCAATCGAGCGATCGCCCCCTATGTGGATGTGATGATTGGCAACGAGGAAGATTTTTCAGCTTGTTTGGGAATGGAGTTGGAGGGTGTTGCCGACGACTTGCGAGAGCTGCCGGTGGAAAGTTATCGAAAAATGATCGA
>JBGSIY010000152.1:0-1914 GCA_041742275.1 Pirellulaceae bacterium
CAATGTGACCTATGTCTACACGAACCTCGTGGGCAACGAGTCCGGTCGCACTATTTTTGATGGCGACGTGATGATCGCCACGGCCGGTAATTTGGTCGCTCGAGGGCCTCGTCTTTCTTTTTTACCGGCGATTTTGACGGCCGCCACCGTCGACATCGACGCCACGCGGATGCAACGAGCACGATCTTGCATTTTCTCGCCCGATCTCGATGGCGATGAATCGGATCTGTTTTCGGTTGAATTTGAATGGCCTGAAATTGAACTGGCTGAAAGTCAAGTCGTGGTGGCTCAGTGGGAAGAAAGTGAAGACGTCAAGTTTGAGGAGTTCACACGAGCTGTCAGCTTGGGGTTGTTTGACTACCTGAGAAAGAGTCGTTCACGTGGCTTCGTTGTGTCGCTCAGCGGTGGAGTGGATTCTGCGGCGGTCTGCGTGTTGGTCTGGGCCATGGTCCGCTTCGCAATGGCTGAGTTGAAACAGGAGGGGGTCGAACAAGCGTTGGGGCGATTGTTTCCACCCGATTCGACACCGAACGATCTTGTTCATCAATTGCTGACCACGGTATACCAAGGGACTGAGAACAGTTCGGACATTACCCGCAATGCGGCACGCTCGGTGGCCACTGCGATTGGTGCGGACCACATCGAGTGGAATATCGATCGGTTGGTCAGTGAGTATCATCAACTGATTGAGAAAGCGATCGGACGCGATTTAAAATGGTCTACGGACGATATTGCACTCCAAAACGTGCAGGCGAGGACGCGGTCACCTGGGGTTTGGATGCTGGCCAATTTGAAGCAAGCCCTACTGCTGGCGACGAGCAATCGAAGCGAATCTGCCGTGGGTTATACGACAATGGATGGCGATACCAGCGGAGGGCTCGCACCGCTGGCCGGTATCGACAAGGCTTTCTTGCAACGGTGGTTGCGCTGGATGGAGAAAGAGGGGCCGATTGGCCTGGGGGCCATCAGTGCCTTGAGTTGCGTGAATCAACAATTGCCCACAGCGGAGTTGCGTCCGGCCGCCTCTCGGCAAACCGATGAAGATGATTTAATGCCCTACCCCGCCTTGGACAAAATTGAAAGACTGGCGATCCGTGATAAACTGGCGCCCCTCGAGGTCGTCAAACATTTGCGAGTCGTCTACCCGGATCACGAACTATCTCAGCTTGCGGACTGGACCATCAAATTTTTTCGGTTGTGGAGTCGTAACCAATGGAAACGAGAGCGATTTGCGCCATCGTTTCATTTGGATGACGTTAATCTCGATCCAAAATCGTGGTGCCGATTTCCCATATTGTCAGGAGGCTTTGAGTTGGAAATTCAACGACTGCAAAAATTTGTGTCACAGTCTGGGAAGTGAGTGTCGGAGGGATTATGAATTCAATCATGGAACAGTTGCGCGCGCGGGCGGCTGGACAGAAACGTCGCATTGTCTTTCCGGAGGTCCAGGACCCACGTGTGGTGGCAGCCGTTAATCGCCTGGCGAAGCAAGGATGGGTTTTGCCGGTAGTCATCGACCCCACTCCGGGGACTCAACTGGATTCGGGAGTGGAGGTTGTATCGCTCCAGGACGCGGCGTTGGGGGCGCGGTGCGCCGAGCAACTTTATACCAATCGTCAACACAAGGGACTTTCACGTGAGGCGGCTGTGGAAGCTGTAGCCAATGATCGCTTGTTGATGGGAGCGTTGTTGGTGAAAGTTGGGTTTGTAGATGGAGGCGTATCGGGGAGTTTGGCGACGACGGCCGCCGTGATTCGAGCAGGCCTTTATGGAATCGGTACTCCGCCGCATACAAAACTGGTGTCCAGTTTTTTTCTGATGCAATTGAGCAGTGGTTCCGTCGTGACGTTTGCGGATTGCGGTGTCGTTCCCGAGCCGACAGCCGAGCAATTGGCTGAGATCGCGGTGTCGGCT